>JAJRZO010000233.1 GCA_024275215.1 Candidatus Zixiibacteriota bacterium
AAGAATGAGCCTCTCTGGTCGGTAAAATAACTTGCTGCCGAAAAAACTGCCTCAGCCCAGAGGGAATCATCCATTCCCGGCATGACACGAACCGCAACTCGCCATTCGCCTGTTTTGATACGCTGGCTGCCGGTTGGCGCCCCATAGTTCTCATCAGTTTCTCTGAACTTGTAATGTGTTTCGAAAGCTACGCGTTTCAGGAATTGTCTTGTGCCGGTGATCTTATAGTCGACCTGCGTGGAATTGTTGTCCGATCCGAGCAGACCTGATGAGACTGCTGGTACATCATGGCCATAGTGCTGGTATCGGTAACGTCTGAAATCGAGATTCGATTCAAGCCTGATGCGTGTTTCTGTTATTGGTTTGAAACTCGCAATCAATCTTGCGCCGGAAATAGTCTTAACCTGTCGAGAAATGGATTCGAAAGATCGGGATGTCGTGAAATATCGTCTGACCTGAAGTTCGCCATTCGCTGAAATACGCAGTGAATCATCTCTTGTAAGCCTGCTGAACGAGGAAGATGCTTCAAATTCATATACTGGAACATCACGCACCAACCTGGCGTCCTGACCCAATGAGATCCGCAGATCATCAGATTGGGACAGCTTGCGTGAATAGTCTGCTGATAGTATGTTGCGGTATCCGGATGCCCGGTGTCTCAATCCGAAATTATTGCGCACTGTCGTTACGAATGAACTCGTGTTTGTGATTATAACTGCCGCAGACGGTCTGAACAGGGCTGATATTCCGACGCTGTTGTCGGTGACTGTTCGCTCCTCGAACGAGCTGTAATCATTTTGCATGATCGAGGAGAGTATCAGTTTGCGACTATCCACAAAATGCCACTTCAAGCTGCTCCTGTAGTTTTCCTGCCATCTGTCTTCCCGATCCGGGAAAACGGTTTCCTTAATCAGAGTAGTGGTCGATTTGTTCGAGAAAACAATCGGATAAGAATCGCGGATTTTAGGCCGCCAGACAAGAGAATCATCCCACGAATATGTCTCTCTGTTCTGGGAGAAATCGAAGAACAGTTCCTGCGCATCCACTGCTGACGCAATAGACATTGCAAACAAAGAAAGAATGATCAGAATAATCTTACGCACGATTACTTCCGTGAATTGCGGCAAAGAGCGCAGCGTATTCTTCCGCAGCAATCGTCTGCGGCCTGTTTACTTCGGGAATACCTGTTTTTTCGAGAATCGTTGCCAGCTTATCCTTATCGATTGACGTGACCATCGCGAGACTGTTCAGAATTGTTTTACGACGATGGCTGAAAAGTGCCTGCACGAAAACCGAAAACCGTTCCAGATGTTTTTCATCTACAATCGTCTTGTCCTTGAACTCCAAATGCACTACTGCGGAACTGACTTTGGGTGCCGGAAAGAATGAACCGGGCCTGAGATGAAACAGCTTTTTCGCATAACAGTATGTATTTGTGAACACGGTCAAAGAAGAATAATCCGCGGAGCCGGGGGCGGCAGTCATTCGGTCAGCGACCTCTTTCTGGACTGTAAAGACTGCAATCGAAAAGGACTTCCGATTGTCAAAGACTCTTTTCAGGATCGATGATGTGATATTATACGGCAAATTACCCACAACTTTCCATGTTGAATTACCTATGAGAAATCCAAGGTCGCATTTAAGAATATCATCATTCACGATCTGAAATCTGTCCATCTTGCCGAGCCGCGATTCGAGTTGCTTTGTCATTCGTTGATCGAGTTCGATTGCAACGAGCCTGATTGGGTGACGCACAAGAATAGATGTTAGCGCTCCATTACCGGGGCCGATCTCAAGCACCGAATCACCATCGGACAACTCCAGGGAATCGACTATTCTTCTGGCCGCTCCGGCATTCTGAAGAATATGCTGACCGAGGCTTTTCTTATATTGCACCATCACCTAAATTAAAGAGGCGAATGGCGTTTTCATCAACAGTTTTTTCGAGAGTCTCGAAAGGAATGTCTTTGATCTCGGCAAGCGCTCTATATGCATAGCGTACATAAGATGGTTGGTTTCTCTTGCCGCGAAATGGAACGGGAGTAATAAACGGGCAATCCGTTTCAAGTATAATTCTGTCAATAGGCACTAACTCAGCCGTGCGAATCGA
>JAJRZO010000234.1 GCA_024275215.1 Candidatus Zixiibacteriota bacterium
ATCGAAACAAATGCACTCTTGCTATCGACTCGTCAGGGGAACCTCTTTTCAAACGGGGGTATCGAAGTAAAACCGGTAAAGCTCCATTGAATGAAGTTCTCGCCGCAGGAATAGTGATGCAATCCGGATGGGATAAAGCAAGTTCGTTCGTCGATGCCATGTGCGGTTCAGGAACTATTGTCATCGAAGCTGCTTTGTTGGCTCGGAATATCGCGCCCGGATTGAACAGGAAAGTATATGGATTTATGAACTGGCAGGATTACGACAAATCTCTTTTCAAAATGATCCATGATAAAGCTCGCGGGAAAATTATTCCAAAGCCGAATTTTACAATTCTCGGTTCCGACATAGATTCAAAACAGATTCGAGAAGCAACCGAAAATGCCAGACACGCTGGAATTAGCGATGATGTTATTTTCAAACAGAGCGATATTGTTGATCTGGTTCCGCCATCGCCGCCGGGTGTGGTTATTATCAATCCCCCATACGGCGAACGACTCTCGGTTGATGATATTAACGAATCCTATCACAAAATCGGGGATGCGTTCAAGCAGAATTTCACTGGCTATGATGCGTTTGTTTTTACAGGAAACTATGCCGCAGCAAAACATATCGGTTTGCGAACATCAAGGCGGATAAAGATGTACAACGGACCAATCGAATGCAGGCTGCTGAAATTCGAGATGTACAGGGGAAGCCGTAAAAGAAGATCATCACCTGATTCCGACAACAGCGTTGCATGATATTTCATCATATTTTCGACATAATTTGTTATATCAAATTTGCTGATTCCGGCATATATTGATATATGTGGGCATCATAATTGAAATTGATTATTCGGAAGAGGACCAGCTATGGAGATATTAGAAACGCCAGTTACAGTAAATAAACTGAAAGATATGGCTGAGAATCATTTCGTGGATATGCTCAAAGCCGTCGTTGACATAGATCGGCAATTAATAGCTCTGGATGCAGAGTTGCACTCTGATCTTGAAGCTTTACTTTTGGATAATGGTTCATCGCAAAGCAGTCTCTGGGGAATTAATATTTATCCGGAATTGGACAAAGATAACTACCTGGAATTTGACTCGATGATTAATTTACGACCGTCACAAGGTAATATCAGCAGGGGGGTCGATGATGAAAAGATTCGGCTGAAGATCATTGAGGTAGTAGAGAAGTGGATCAGTCGATGACAGCCTTGCATAAAAGTCTTTCTTTAGAGCGATGGGGGAAAATGTCAATAAGTGAGCAGATGGCAAATATCGGCAGTGAAGTGTGTCGCTCTCTTAATTGGCGTAAGAAAAGGAATGAAGAATTGTCTCGGAAAGCTATTGAACGAGCGCTTGAATTGATAGATTTCAGCCTGGATTCGCACAAGTCATTTCCACGTCTCAAGGAATTCGCGCGTCTTCGCGAGGCTGTCGTCGATTATTTCTATGGATCGAATCAATTCGCATCAACAGAGGAATTATGGCGGAAGTATTTCGATCATTTCAACTATGCAGCGCGAAAAAACCGATAGCTTATATTCCGATGTTAACATAGTAATAACTGAAAGATAATATCTCATGGCGGACAATCTCACAAGATGCTGGTTTGTGTCTGATCTGCACGGTAAAATAGACAGATATAATAAATTGTTCGACAGGCTCTCGGCTGATCCACCCGATGTGCTGTTCGTTGGAGGAGATATTCTGCCGAATATATTCTCCAGCAAAAAACAACGCAGCGAGTCATTCGATTTCATCGATGACTGTCTCGCGGTGAAATTCGGACGAATTCGGGAGAAACTCAAAGAATCATATCCGACAATAGTTTTAATTCTTGGTAACGATGACGGAAGAGCATGCGAGAGTGCAATTCTTAAAGTGGCATCAAATGGCATCTGGACTTATGTGCATAATCGCAAGGTCGAGTACGGCGAGTATTCAATCTATGGATATACAACTGTTCCACCAACGCCATTCCTGCTGAAAGACTGGGAGCAGTATGACATTTCGAAAGATCTGAATCCCGGATCAATTCCACCTGAAGCAGGTTTCCTCAGTCCCGGTGTGTCTATCGATGAAAAGAAGCACTCGACCATACAGAAAGACCTTGAACGATTAACCGACAACGATGATCTGAGTAGATCAATCATGTTGTTTCACTCGCCGCCATACAACAGCAATCTTGATCGTGTCGCGCGTGGAAATGTGGGCAGTAGAGCTATACGCAGTCTAATTGAGACACGACAGCCGTTGCTGACTCTTCACGGTCACATACATGAATCGTCGCGGCTTACAGGATCATGGCACGATATGATTGGGGAAACTATCATGTTCTCCGCTGCACATGATGGCCCAGAACTGGCTCTTGTGACATTTGATCTCGAAAACCTGAATGGTGCAATACGCGAATTGATCTGATCTGTCTAAACGTAACAAGTGCATTTACCGGAAAAGTCTGTAAAGGATCAGGGGCAGGTCGTGCTGAGGCTGTCCCAAAAGATGTGAAATACAGGTAATTCTGTTTACGGAAATAAGTAGCGTCATTCCCGCGCAGGCGGGAATCCATTGAATGCGTTGATGTTAAATGGACCCCC
>JAJRZO010000235.1 GCA_024275215.1 Candidatus Zixiibacteriota bacterium
ATGCCATGACGCGCAAGAATAAGGAGCAGGGATAAAATGCAGTTCGATAGTATGATCGGAATATGGATAGGCGCGTTTCTAACACTGGGGATAATTTCATTTCTCTACAAAGACAATCCGTGGTATAAAGTGTGCGAAGCGATCTTTATCGGCATCTCGGCAGGTTACTGGGTAGCTTCGCTCTTCTGGCAGAATCTCTATTCCATACTTTGGGCAAATCTTTGGCCTGCGCTGGTCGCGCTCTTTACCCGATTTGAGTTCACTTACGATTTGCTTTATCTTGTAGCGGCTGTACTTGGCATAATGATGCTGCTGCGGCTTATTCCTCAAATAGGGTGGATCTCGAGATGGCCGCTGGCGTTGGTTGTCGGCGCGACTGCCGGTCTTCAGTTTATCAATTATCTTGTCTCCAATGGTGTCAAGCAGGTTTACAATACGATTGTTCCGTTGTTCGGTCCAATATCCGGCGCCAGTGGCATTCCGCCTGTGCATGGATGGGGTGAGGGCATCGGCAATGCAATAATATTGATTGGCACGTTCACTGGCTTGATATACTTTTTCTTCTCCAAGGAGCACAAAGGCCTCTTTGGCGGCGCAGCCAGGGTTGGCACGTGGTTCCTTATGATAACATTCGGGGCATCATTTGGATATACGGTCATGAGCCGAATGTCTCTCTTGATTGGAAGAATCGATTTCCTTGTCAATGACTGGATAATCGGGACATTTAGTTAAAGAATGAAAATTTGCTTCAACAAAGTTGCTGCGTTAGGGATGGTGCTGCTTCTTCTTGCGGTTCCATATTCATGGCTTGCCGCTCAGGCTGAACCGGATACATTAATTCAGGATACAACAGTCACAATCACCGGGCAGGAACATCTTCCACGACCAGCACAATTCACGTTCGTGCATGACTCCGAAGGTGATGCCGGCGGATCGATCACTCTGAAATGGACTTTGTCGCCCGATGACGGCGCCGGTGAAAACAATGTTACCAGCTATAATATCTTCCGGAAAGCTTCCGGCGAGAGCGAATTTGAAAAGATAGGAACGGTTGCCTCCGGGTTGACAGAATATGAAGATGCCACGACCACAGATGGCGTTGCCTATTCCTACTATATTCTGACTTCCTCGGATAGTGTTGGCTCGAAATCGGATATATCTGCCGGTGTGGTTTCATCGGCGCAGTGGTTCAATTCGAAGGACCTCGACACGTTCATAATTGGCATTATTATCTGTTTCTCGGTTATTTTCTTTATCTTTTGGGCACAGAAGGGAAAGAAACTTTACCTGCGGAAGATTGCGGGTCTTGAAGCTGTCGACGAGGCTATCGGGCGCGCAACTGAAATGGGTCGCCCGATCCTGTATATTCCCGGAATTCTTGACATGGATGATGTCCAGACAGTCGCAGGCATCACGATTCTCGGACGTGTGGCAAAAACCATTGCGGAGTATGATACGAAAATCAATATGCCGGTCTCCCGTTCAATCGTCCTGACGACTGCTCGTGAAACTATCAGGCAGGCGTATGTCGCCGCCGGTCGTCCTGATGCGTATTCGGATGATATGGTGCATTATCTTACGGATGAGCAGTTCGGATATGTGGCCGCCGTCGATGGCATCATGGTTCGTGAAAAACCCGCGACATGTTTCTACATCGGCGCTTTCTTTGCCGAATCCCTGATCTTTGCAGAGACAGGTCATTCTATTGGCGCGATACAGATTGCAGGTACCGCGATGCCTGCGCAGTTGCCGTTCTTTGTGGCGGCGTGCGATTACACTTTGATCGGCGAGGAGCTTTTCGCGGCATCGGCATATCTGTCCGGCGAGCCGAAACAGCTTGGATCGCTGAAAGGTCAGGATGTCGGGAAGATAATCGCTATGGTTGTGATTGTATTGCTTTGTGCGCTGTTTACGGTTGCATCACTTACGGAATCTGAAGCCGTGCTTTCTCTTGCGAACACTATCAGAGGATGGTTTTCAGCGAGTTAGAATATGCGTAGAACTGTACCACTTGTCATAACACTGATTGTCGGCACTGTGTTGATAGTTGCTGAATTCGTGCCGCACAAGCCGTTCGGAAATCTCGGCGACAAGTTCTCGATGTATTTCGATATCATCGCTGTGTTCGCTTTCATTCTTGGTGGCGGTAATCTCGTGAGAGTACACATCACCAAGATCAGCAGGAAAAAAGCTGACTGGCCATTTTCGGCAGTGACTCTTGCAGGATTCGCTCTGGTTCTTGCTGCTGGATTATTCAAGATTGGTAATCCCGGCGGTATCAGGGGCGATGTCGCGGTGGTTGGTTCGCTTTTCAATGATTTGTATATATTCATTTTCACTCCATTGCAGGCGTCGATGTTTGCGCTGCTTGCTTTCTATGTCGGATCGGCATCATACCGGGCATTCAGAGCAAAGACAGTCGAGGCGACTATTCTGCTGGTTGCCGCATTCGTGATCCTGCTTGGGCGAACACCTTTCGGGCTGTGGTTGACAGGCGGTTTTACGGGAAGCTGGGAATTTCTACAAGTCCCAAATCTTGCCAACTGGATTATGGATGTGCCGAATCTCGCCGGTCAGCGAGCTATCATGATTGGTATAGCTCTCGGAGTGATCTCAATGTCACTGAGGATTATTCTCGGAGTAGAAAGGACATATCTCGGTCAGGATAACGACTGAGTATATCGATATGGGTAACGGCCATACTGAACATAAAACGCTTGTTGAACGGCTTCAATTTATTGACCGCCGGATAATATTCGTTTTCATTGGACTTGCTGTTGTTATTCCTCTGTTGTTTGGCGCAGTCCTGAAAGAAGAGACTACTCCGATTGTGCAGACTTTCTTTGATACTATTGAGGGATTGCCGGAGGGATCGAGAGTTTTGCTGTCATTTGATTATGGCCCGACAACCGCACCGGAGATTCAGCCGATGGTTGATGCTATCGTGCGGCAATGTGCTCATCGCAAGAGTAAGATGTATATGATGGCGCTCTGGGCGACCGGTGATAATCTGACAGGCGAAACTATCGAAAAAGTTCTGAAGCCGGAATTCCCCGATTACAAGTATGGAACGGATTACATCAACCTGGGCTACCAGACGGGTAACCAGGGTTTGATACGGGTTCTGCTGGTTGATTTCAAGATGATGTATGCTGTCGATGCCAGCGGCACTGATGTCGATAGTATCCCGATGATGAAAAACATCAGGAATTTGAAGAATTTCGATCTCATCGTTTCCTTTGGAGGTGGCTCTCCTGGAATCAAAGAATGGGTTTTATACGCCGGTGATCCGGGGAAAATACCGGTCGGCGGCGGATGTACCGCTGTTTCAGCACCGTTGCTGTATCCATATTATCCGAATCAGCTCATCGGTCTTCTCGGTGGAGCAAAAGGCGCAGCAGAGTATGAGAATGCTCTCATTAATGCCTACCCGGAATACAAAGGCCGCAAAATGGCAGGGATGAAACTGATGATGTCGCAGGCGGTTTCCCATGTTGTGATCATGTTCTTCATATTGTTCGGGAACATACTCTACTTCATTCAGAGAAGTCGCGACAAATCACGGTCGATGGAGGCGGGGCGATGAACGCTGGTAAGCTGCTGAGTTACATAATACTGGCAATAGTCGTAATCGCATTTGTGGTCAGCATCGCGTTGAAGGGTTTCCTTGTCACAGTCGGCGCATTTCTCACGCTGTTCATCTTTTCATTTCTTTACAAAGATAACCCATATTACAAATTTGCGGAGCATCTCTTTGTCGGAGCGAGCGCCGCATACTGGATGTCTATGGGCTTCTGGAAAACTATGGTGCCTAATCTGTTTGGAAAGCTCTATCCGCCGATGGTTGCCTGGGCGGTGCCTGCATTGAAAAATAATCCCGCTCAGCCGCTTATGCTGATTCCTCTTGTGCTTGGGATTCTCCTGCTGATGCGGCTTTCATCAAAAGCGGGATGGATTTCAAGGTGGGCGCTTGCGTTTATCGTCGGCACGACAGCCGGACTCAATCTGGTCAGGTATCTTCGTTCCGACTTCATTCAACAAATCAATAATACCGTGTTTTCTCTATATGTAACTAACGCATCCGGTTTTGATCTTGGCGCGACTATCTCCAATGTGATTATTTTTGGTGGTGTGATCTGCGGTCTTATCTATTTCTTTTTCTCAAAAGAGCACAAAGGTGCATTTGGTGCAGGGGCGCGCACCGGCATCATAGTGCTCATGATCACATTTGGAGCATCGTTCGGTTACACTGTGATGGCGAGGATCTCACTGCTGGTCGGAAGGATGCAGTTCCTGTTTGGCGACTGGCTCGGAATGATTAGATAGCTAATTATAATAGGTATAAAGAAGGTGTCCATGAAAGACAGACTCAAGTTGGTGGTTTTTCTGACTGTCATCGCTTTCATTATCCAGGCGACTGTGGCATTCGCACAGTCCGAGGGGGAGACTGCCGATAGTGTGATTTCAGAACAGCCGGTAACACCGCCTCCCAAACCAGTCATTGTCTCCGGCGAAGATATCCCCAATGACAACGGGCATAAGTTGAAATTGAACTGGGAGTATCCGGCGGAGTGGAATGACTCGATTGTCCGTTTCGAAATTTACAGAGCTGATTCTCCTGATGGGGATTTCAGGCGGCTCGGCGAGGCAGCGGGTGGTATTTTCTCGTATCTCGATATCGGGAGCAAGAAAAAAGATGATCCCAACTACATGCCCAACGATCAGAATCTTTACTACCGTGTAGATGCCGTCAGTAAGAGCGGCGTGACGGTTCAGTCAGAGATTGGCGGACCATTCCAGACCAGCGGTCAGTGGTTTCACAAAGGGAAAGTCCCTGTGCTGATTGGCGTGGTGCTTTTTGCAATCTTCACTATTTATTTTATCCGTTCAGCGCGGAAAGGAAAAGACCTCTATATCAGACCGCTTGCGGGAATCGAAGCTGTTGACGAGGCAATCGGTCGCGCTACTGAGATGGGTAAGCCGATACTGTATGTACTCGGCATTGGGGGGGCTTCTGATATCGCTACGATTGCTTCATTTACTATTCTGGGAAGGGTAGCGAAGAAAGTTGCCGAATATCAGACGGCTTTGACTGTTCCCTGCTATGATCCGATAGTCATGAGTGTTGCGCAGGATGTTGTGAGATCGGCGTATCTCGAGGCCGGCAGGCCTGACCAGTACAGCGATGATCTGGTCTTCTTTGTCACGAACGCGCAGTTTGCGTATGTTGCCGGAATCAACGGCATCATGGTACGTGATCTGCCGGCTACTAATTTCTATCTCGGTTACTTCGCAGCCGAATCGCTTATTCTTGCTGAAACCGGCAATTCGATCGGTGCCATTCAAATAGCAGGCACTGACCAGATCACTCAGATTCCATTTTTTGTTGTGGCGTGTGATTATACTCTGATTGGTGAAGAGTTATATGCCGCATCAGCCTACCTTGGCCGGGACCCGCTCCTGCTTGGAGCGCTGAAAGCCGAGGACTGGGGAAAAGCAATTGCCATGGTTTTGATTATAGTTGGTGTTTTAGCGACAGCCTTTGGCTGGGACGCTTTCCGTGAATTTCTCAGAGTGAACCTGTAGGGGAAGGATAGAAGTATGAAACGACGAGTCCCCTTGGCTATGGTTTTCATAGTAAGCCTCTTTATGGTTATTCAGTACTTTGTCCCGCTCGATAGTCTGGCCTGGATGTACCAATACCTGTTAGACTGGACCATTATCATTGGAGTCTTCGCTCTCCTTCTCGGCATCTGGTCTCTCTGGCATGTCAGTTATGGCAAGATCAAACAGCGAGCGGAAAACTGGCAGTATTCAATTGTGACCCTTGCAGGGTTGTTCATAATGATAATCTCCGGTTTTATTCCGGGCTGGGGAAATCTGAATAACTACGTGTATGAGCATTTGTTCTATTACGTTCTGGTCCCGATTCAGGCTACGATGTTTTCACTGCTGGCATTCTTCATATCGTCCGCCGCTTTCCGGGCATTCAGAGCGCGTTCAATTCTGGCTTCTCTGTTGCTCTTTGCCGGTCTTGTTATCATGCTCAGGTTCGTACCCATGGGTCCGGTATCAACAGTCGTTGCCGACCTGGCAGGCTGGATACTGAGAGTCCCGAATATGGCAGCTAAGCGCGCGATAATTATTGGTATCGGGCTTGGAGCAATGGCTACTGCATTCAAGATCATGTTTGGTATAGAACGATCTTACCTCGGCAGGGATTAAGGAGAATACAGCGATGAACATTTTTGAAAAAATGGTTGGACTGGATCGGCGCTGGGTGTTCCTCTTCCTTTTTGTTGTTGTAACAGGCGCATATTTCTTCAGAAACAGCTTTAGCGTTAATGTTACAACTACTCGAGAGGTGCGATCGATCTATGATTTTGTTGAGAATCTCGATCCGGGATCGAAAATCCTGATTTCGTTCGACTATGATCCGAGTTCTCTGGCGGAATTGCATCCGATGAGCCGCGCGATCCTGATGCAGTGTTTCAGGAAGGGTGTCCGTGTGATTGGTGTGACTCTGTCACAGTATGGAGCGGGAATGGTCGAAGAAGCGTTTCGTAAATTCGGATCTGAAGCCGACAGTCTGTATAATACGCATGTCGAGTATGGCAAGGATTACTGTTTCATCGGATACAGACCATACCCCGGTTTTGTAATTCTCGGAATGGGCGAGAACTTCAGGATTTTCTTCCCGCGTGACTATTATGACACTCCCCTTGATGACCTGCCGATCATGCAGGGCGTCAGGAACTATGATGACATTGAAGGGGTGATAGCAATTACTTCCGGGACGACAGCAGACATGTGGGTGATCTACGGTAATGCACGTTATAACATGCCGCTTGCTCTTGGAGTCACCGGAGTCATGGCCACCGACTATTACCCCTATCTTGGCAACGCGATCTTCGGATTGATCGGGGGATGGAAAGGCGCAGCCGAATACGAAAAGCTGATTGGAGAAAAGGATGCCGCGACTGCAGGAATGCCGGCACAGGTCGCCGCGCATCTTACGATTGTCCTGTTCATCCTGATCGGGAATATCGGATTCCTCCTGTCACGCAGATCAAAGAAGACCGGGAATTAGTGGAGGATATTAAACATGGAAGATAGTCATTTAGTTGAATTGCTCTGGACAACCTTCGCGGCTTTCCTGACGTTCGCAACGTTCTCTTTTCTATACAAAGACAATCCGTTCTACAAGTTTGCCGAACACCTTGTAGTCGGAGTGGGAGCCGGCTACTTCGTAGTTCTCCTTGTTCTGACAAGCCTTAAACCCAAACTATGGGATCCGCTGTTGGCCGGACAATGGTGGTATATTATCCCGGGTTTGCTCGGTGTGCTGATGTGGATGAGATTCTCGAAGAAGGTTTCATGGTTGTCGAGATATCCGATTGCTTTCTATATTGGAACTTCGGGAGTTGCGATCCCGCTCTACATGTACAACAGTATCAACAGGCAGATATCATCCACACTTGATCTTTCGGTTGGGTTTGGATCATTGACAGCATTTTGGGGTATCATTATTGTAATTGGTGTGCTGACCGGACTTATGTATTTCTTCTTCTCGAAGGAGCATAAAGGAGCATTCGGAGGTCTTGCGAAAATCGGCATATATGTTCTGATGCTCGGATTTGGAGCAAGCTTTGGATACACGGTCATGGCGCGAATTTCGCTATTCGTTCAGCGCATCGCGTTTCTTGAATCGTGGGGAAGGATGATAGGTAATTTCTTTAGTTGATGTCAGTTGATGAAGGAGGTGACAGATAAAGGAACTGAACAAGGCTGTGTGGAGAAGGGCTGGGTGTCTCACCCATAATATACTGCATGACAGTTAGTTCGGTCCCGCCGTTTTCTTGCAAAAAAGATGAACTGCATTGCAGAATTCTATTGACAAGGTAACTCCTTAATGTTACATTAGTTGCATAATGGAGTTAGTCCAAGTATTCTACATCGTAACTTTTTGAGGTAATCGCAGTTAGCACTTGATTCATTAGAGCCAAACCAAGGATAGGTGGCATGGGGAAAATCCAAATCTCTAAGCCCAAGCGCTGCAAGAAAAAAGCTATGACTCCGGAAGAGGCCAGGGAAGCCAGGAGAGAGTATCAAAGGAAATACTATCTGGCTCACAAAGAAAAGGCCAAGGAGTACCAGAGGCTTTACAACCTCACGCATAAGAAAAAGCAGCGACCTAAGGGTGCGAACGGAGTCGATTATGTCCGGGAGGAAATCAAGGGCACGTATAACACACGTGACTTGATGCACGCACCGGTTGAAAAGACTCTGAAAATGCTGGAAAAGATCGTATCGGGAAAACGCTATTTCACTATGTAGCTTGTTGTAGCTGTGTAAGAAGGCGCTCAGTCTGCAAATACTCCTGATCGAATTCACTCATTCGGGAATCCACTCGGAACCGGAAGGGTGAAGTACGTCCAAAAATAGCTTGCTTTAGTCTATAAACACCTGTAACTTCTCGCCAAATGAATCGGCCAGATACGACTGTATCCTGTATGGAGGCATTAGATTATGTCCAGTAAAGCAACAGCAAAATCAACAAAGAAAAAGGTGGCTGCGAAAAAGAACAAGCCACGTTCCGGAACTGCAGAAAAGAAAACTAAGGGACCCAAAATGGTCTACTTTTTCGGAGGCGGCAAGGCTGAGGGAAGGGGAGATCAGAAAGAACTGCTTGGCGGCAAAGGTGCGGGCCTGGCTGAAATGACCAATGCAGGGATTCCTGTGCCCCCGGGTTTTACGATTACATGTGAAGCGTGTAAGTTGTTTTATAGTAACGGAATGTCTGCACCTCCGGGGCTGGATGACGAGATTAAAAACAATATCAGGAAATTAGAGAAGCTGACTAAGACTAAATTTGGTGGAGCGGAGAGTCCACTATTGGTCTCGGTTCGATCCGGCGCTCCTATCTCTATGCCGGGGATGATGGACACTGTTCTCAATCTTGGGTTGAATCCTGATACTCTCCAGGGGATGGTGGCAAAAACCGGCAATGAGCAGTTCGCTTATGATATTTATAGACGATTTATCCAAATGTTCGGAAATGTCGTACTTGGGATAGACAAGGATGTTTTTGAAAACATCATCACGAAGAAGAAACGAGAGCGCAAAATCCGCAAGGATTCATCACTTTCCGCAGATGATTTCAAAGATATTGTCAAGAAGTTCAAGTCGATTATAAAAAGACGATCAGGTGAACCATTTCCCGATGATCCGTATGTTCAGCTCGCAATGGCACGAGATGCCGTATTTCGTTCCTGGAATAATCCGAGAGCAATTCATTACCGCAGGCTAAATGATATTACAGGCGATACCGGAACAGCCGTAAATGTCCAGACTATGGTCTTCGGCAATCTGGGCGATACATCAGGCACCGGTGTCGGGTTTACACGGAATCCATCGACAGGCGAGAAGGAATTCTACGGTGAGTATCTGATTAATGCTCAGGGCGAGGATGTTGTTGCGGGTATCAGGACTCCTGAACCGATCATAAAGCTCAAGGATGTGATGCCGAAAGTTTTCAATCAATTGCGCAAGATCACAACCAAGCTTGAGAAGCATTACAGGGATGTGCAGGATTTTGAATTTACGATTCAGGAAGGCACACTCTATATGCTGCAGACGCGTTCCGGCAAGAGAACCACACCTGCGGCTGTGAAAATCGCGGTGGACATGGTCAGAGAGAAGCTGATAACGAAGGAAGAGGCTTTGATGCGAATCAAGCCTGAGGATCTTGACCAGTTGCTGCATCCCCGTATCAGTCCGACAGCCAAGTACGATGTGATTGCTAAAGGGCTGGCGGCTTCGCCGGGAGCTGCTTCGGGGAAAATCGTTTTCACTGCTGATCAGGCTGTCGAAAAAGCTGAAGAGGGAGCCAGGGTTATTCTTGTCAGGACCGAGACAAACCCTGATGATATACATGGAATGGCCGCAGCAGCAGGAATTCTGACATCGCGGGGTGGGATGACATCACATGCGGCGGTAGTTGCGCGGGGAATGGGTAAAAGCTGTGTCGCTGGATGCGAGGATGTGCGCGTCTATGAAAGCAAGCGCCAGTTCGCGATTGGCACTGATGTGTATAAAGAAGGTGACATTATAACTCTGAATGGTTCGACAGGTGAAGTCATAAAGGGTGAGGTCAAAACCATCGAGCCGGAGCTTTCCGGAGAATTCGGTGAGTTTATGGAATGGGCTGATTCATACCGCAGGCTTGGCGTCAGAACCAATGCGGATACACCTGCCGATTCGGCAACCGCAAGGAGATTTGGTGCGGAGGGTATTGGCCTTTGTCGCACAGAGCATATGTTCTTCGCCGAGGATCGGCTGCCGATAGTCCAGCAGATGATTCTTGCTGAAACGCAGGCGGACAGACAGGTTGCGCTCGATCAACTGCTTCCGTTCCAGAAGGCTGATTTCAAAGGGATATTCAGAGAAATGGTCGGACTTCCCGTAACGATCAGGACTCTTGATCCGCCGTTGCATGAATTCCTGCC
>JAJRZO010000236.1 GCA_024275215.1 Candidatus Zixiibacteriota bacterium
ACTTTTACATTTGTCGACAGACAAGAATCGTGTAGTGTTCAATCCGGTGCTTTATGCTGGTTCAGCCGTCCGATCAGTAATTTCAGCTTTCCGCTGAGGATTTTGTTGACAGTCGCCGTGAATCTTTCCGGTGTGAGGCTCTGCAACATGAGCGGGTGGAGATACTGTTGCAGAATCGGGTGACGATTCGCATCGTGAGCTTTGTCGGTCTCCATAGCCATTCCTCCGATAAGAGTATATGCCAAATCACAAATACCGACATATCCCCGCGTCAATCAATGACGAGAGGGCTACACTTTATCAACAAACAAACTGCCCTGCAAGTTTCCGAAATCGTAAGATTCTGAGACTCGAGAAACCAGAACTATGTCAATTTTCCCGATTGATCGTGAAATTGACGACATTTTCGAGGGCGGTATAGTATTTGGAGGCGCCGTATTTGCGGAGAAGTTTCAGGCCGTTTTCACCGAATTGCTCTGCGCGACTTCTGGCATATTCTATTCCACCATAATCCATGATGAAATCGATGACTTTTCTGTACTCGGACTTTTTCGTTCCATTCGACAGAATACCGGTGATCTCATCCCTGATTTTCCGGGAAGATTTTTTCAGCGAAAATATCAGCGGCAATGTCGCCTTTCCCTGCATCAGATCGCTTCCGACCTGTTTGCCGATTTTCTTCGTGTCGCCGATCAGATCAAGCAGATCATCCGCAATCTGGAATGATATTCCGACATTCTCGCCAAACGATGAAAGGCGATTGACCTCGCGGCTCGACGCATTATTCAAAAGCGCGCCAGATACCGCCGATGTCGAGAACAGCGATGCTGTTTTCGCGCTGATAATATCGAGATAGGTATCCTCAGACAGATCGAAATTCCCGCATTCCTCGATCTGTCTCAATTCTCCAAATGATACTATCTCAGTAGTTTTTGACACTCGTTCCATCAGTTCAGGGCATTTCGTCGAAACGAGCAGTCTGAACGATTTGGCAAAGAAAAAGTCGCCCATGAGAATAGAAATCAGGTTATTCCACTTGGAATTGACAGTCTTGTGTCCGCGGCGGGTATCAGCCTCGTCGATAACATCGTCATGCAGCAGCGTTGCTGTATGGATCAGCTCGATCGCAAGCGCGGCGGAGATCATATCAGCATGGTTCATTCCACTGCAGCGCGCTGTCAGAAACAGGAATGTTGGTCTGATCCGTTTACCTCTCTTTTCGAGCAGATGTTCGACCACACTCTGGATCAGCGCCGAATCCGCACGTAGATGTTTCCCGATAAGTTTATCGAACCTGTTCAGGTCGACCCTGACCGGATCGAAGAATTGCCTGAGTGTTTTGTCTTCAGTCAGCATAAAGTTAGGGAAAAATACCAATTGGGTATGAATTGTCAAACTCTTTGTTCATTCCCATTCGATAGTTGCCGGTGGTTTTGAGCTGATATCGTAAACAACCCTGTTTATTCCGGTTACACGGTTGATTATCTCCGACGAAACTTCCGCGAGAATGTGATCGGGTATCCGCGCCCAGTCCGCAGTCATACCGTCGGTCGATGTTACCGCGCGGAGCGCCACGACATTCTCATAAGTCCGCTCGTCCCCCATCACTCCGACACTCTGAACCGGCAGCAGGACGCAGAATGCCTGCCATATAGTGCCGTATTCACCATGTTCACGAAGCGAACTGATAAAAATGTCATCGGCTTTCCTGACAAGATCGAGTCGCTCTTCAGTTATTTCCCCCAGAATTCGCACAGCGAGACCGGGACCCGGAAACGGGTGCCTTCCCAGAATTTCACTCTTTAGACCGAGCAGTTTTCCGAGTTTGCGGACTTCATCCTTGAAAAGTTCCCTAAGCGGCTCGATCAACTCCATCTGCATCTTTTCCGGCAGCCCACCAACATTGTGGTGGCTCTTGATTGTCGCGGAGGGACCCTTAAAAGAAACTGACTCAATGACATCCGGATAGAGCGTCCCCTGTGCGAGAAATCGCACATTACCGATATCAGAAGCCGCTTTCTCAAAGACATCAATGAACACCCTGCCGATAATCTTTCGTTTCTGTTCGGGATCCACTACTCCGGCAAGCTGATCAAGGAATGTTTTTGATGCGTCGATCTTTTTCACATTGACATTCAGATCGGCTAACGCATCCGGTACATAGCTTTCTTCATTCAGCCGCAGCAGACCATTGTCAACGAATACAGATATCAGTTGTTTCCCGATTGCTTTAGACAGGAGCAAGGCACATACTGCGGAATCGACTCCTCCGGAGATACCACAGATAACTTCTTCATCGCCGACCTGTTTCCTGATAGATTCGATCTGGGATTCGACGAATGATTCCATCGTCCAGTCGCCATCGATTCCACATATATTTGACAGATAATTGGCAATTATCTTATCGCCGCCGTCGGTATGGAATACTTCCGGATGAAATTGCAATCCATAAAGTTTCATATTCGGGTTCTCGATAGCGGCGAAATCCACCGTATCAGTTCTGCCGATCCGGGTGAAACCGTCGGGCAGACGAGTGATGCTGTCGCCGTGACTCATCCAGACTGTAAATTCATCCGGCTGACCCCCGAAAAGCGTTGAATTCCCGATTCTCGATAATTTTGATCTGCCGTACTCACGACTTTCCGATTTCGACAGTTCACCCCCGAACAGTTTTGCAATCAACTGAAGACCGTAGCAGATTCCGAGAACAGGCACACCAAGCTCGAAATACGACTTGTCGCAGACATACGCATCGTCTGAGAGCACCGAATTGGGTCCGCCTGACAGCACAATGCCTTTGATAGGTTTTGATCGTGCCTTCTCAATCGGATAGTTGAAAGGCACGATCTCGCAGAAAACTTTCTGCTCGCGTATTCGCCGGGCGATAAGCTGAGTGTATTGCGATCCGAAATCGAGTATCAGGACTATGCTTTGATTATTGATATCAGTCATCTTTTCTCAGTATTGTATCATATCGCCAGTTAATATCATCAGTTTCGGGATAATCGACATTGTAATGAAGCCCTCGGGATTCTTTTCGCAGCATTGCCGATCTGACAATCAACTGCGCAGCCGTCACCAGATTGCGCAACTCAATCGCTCCAAACGATGGTGGATAACGGTGGTGAAAATCTTCAGTCTCCTCTGTCAGTATCTCAAGCCGCTTCCATGCTCGGTTGAGTCGTTCATTCGATCTAACAACGCCTACATAATGCCACATATGCCTGCGGAGTTCCGACTTACTGTGAGAAATAAGCACTTCCTCATGTTCGCCTACGGAGTTGCCGGAATCCTCCATGTATTTTTCAAGTAATTTGGGAATACCCAGTGAAATTGTCGAATCAAATGTATCCAATGCCGACTCCGCAGCGAATTCAGCCACAACAACAGCTTCGAGGAGAGAATTTGATGCCAGCCTGTTTGCTCCATGCATACCGGTACAGGCGGTTTCGCCCACAGCATAAAGCCTACCTATGTCAGTTTTCCCCCGCACATCAGTCCTGATTCCACCGCACATATAATGTGCCGCAGGTACTACAGGAATCGGGTCGCGTGTTATATCGATACCTAATCCGAGGAGCCTGTTATAGATATTCGGGAATCTGCGCATGATATAATCTGACTTGATCGGCGTCAGGTCGAGATAGACACATGGATCACCTGACAGTTTCAACTCTCTGTCAATAGCCTTTGCCACGACATCTCTCGGGGCGAGATCTTTCTGCTCGTGGTAGTTCTCCATAAACGTCTCACCCGATTTTAGTTTGAGCCGCGCACCTTCACCTCGTACCGCCTCAGAAATCAGAAAGTAATCACCTTCAGGATGATACAATGCTGTCGGATGGAATTGCATGAATTCCATGTTTGCAATCGATGCTCCCGC
This sequence comes from Candidatus Zixiibacteriota bacterium, assembly GCA_024275215.1. GTDB lineage: Bacteria > Zixibacteria > MSB-5A5 > JAABVY01 > JAHJOQ01 > JAJRZO01. Next base: position 3,884 of record JAJRZO010000236.1, read on the forward strand.
ACGGTATGCCATTGCAACGCCATCACCGGTTGCAATGGACGGATTTGTAGTGTGCACATAAACCTGTCCGAGTCCGCCGGTTGCAAGGAGAGTCACTCGCGCGGCGAATGCCTTTATTTCCCCGGATATTGCATCGAAAACATGACATCCGTAGCAGTTAGTCTTTCCAGCTGCCGAATCGACAATCAACTCTACCGCCAGATGATCCTCATACAGGGTGATATTCGGGCTCGCCTTTATTGCAGCCAGGAGCCGCGTCTCGACCTCGCGACCGGTGTAATCGGCAGCATGCACAACGCGTTTTGCGGAATGTCCGCCTTCCTGTCCGGCATCGAGATTCTCAAGTGAGCTGCGGTCACCGGTATGAGAGAAAGCAACGCCAAGATCGATAAGTTTCCTGATCGCATCGGGACCATGCTCGACAATCACTCTCACAACATCATCATGACAGAGTCCTCTTCCCGCCTGGAGTGTGTCGTTGATATGTTTCTCGAATGAATCTTCCGACTTGATTACGGATGCTATACCGCCCTGAGCGTAGTTCGTATTCGATTCAGAGTCTTTCTTCTTGGTAATTACGGCAACCTTGCCCTTAGAGGCAACTCGGAGCGCAAACGACAATCCGGCTATGCCGGATCCAACTACTAAGAAATCTATTTCATGCCGAATCATCAGTAATACTCTCAATCAGGCGTGTCAAGTTACTATCATCACCCTGTATCTGCAAACGAATTCTGTACTCGAAAAGTTCAATCTCGCGGCTGTCGAGCGATCTCAGCTTGACTGCGTCTTTCTCGGTTACGATTGCCTTGTCACATCTCAGTGCTCGACATTCTGACACTATGTTATCCATGTCAGTCTGAGTGAATATATGATGATCCCTGAACGGCATTGTTCCGGCAAGCTGACAGCCATCCCGCCTGAGCATATCAAAAAAAGAATCAGGCGACGCTATTGCCGAAAATACGTAGATCGGCGAATCCTGCAGTGATGCTGGATCGATCGGTTCGTCCGTGGCTATGTTATACATTCCATCGCAAACGTAATCCGACAGGATGATCCTGTTATTGCCTGTCAGCGCGGCGATTTCTGCAGACAACTTGTCTGTATCATCGGAGAACGATATTCTCGTTACTATGATCAGGTCAGCTCTTGTGAGTGTCGATTTGGGTTCCCTGAGATTGCCTGATGGAAGAAGCCGTCCAGACCCGAATGGATTGCTTCCATCAAGGACAACAATATCAGCATCACGCTTGATTTTCAGGTGCTGAAAACCATCATCGAGAAGGACAACATCGAAATCGCATGATCCCAGCGCGGAGTTGAATGCCGCAATTCTGTCTGCTCCGACCGCGATAGTCGCCGATAGTCTGTTTGCCATGAGAATGACCTCGTCAGAGAGGCGTCTGTTTGTGATATGCTTTGATCCGTCGACTATCTCAATCGCATTCGATTCGCCGCCATATCCGCGAGTCAGGATCAATGGCTTGAGTCCTTTTTTTTCAAATTCTTGTGCAAGATATATGGCTACCGGCGTTTTCCCGGATCCTCCGGCAGTGATTCCTCCCACTGAAATCACAGGTATCGGCAGTCTGACAGACTTGAAAATGCCGGACCGGTAGAGCTTCCTTCGAATCACCACAACCATGCGATATAGCAACGCAAATGGAAAGAGCATCCAGCCGACTATCGTCTCAGCAACTGATCTGTCTTTCTTCGACAAGAAACTTTGTACCGTTGTCCCGTCAGGCATTTCGGCTACTCCACAATGATATGAGCCGACCGGTGATTTCCTCCATATCCGATGAGAATACTGACAGCACTCGCGAAGTTTCCGGTATTTTGACTTTGCCATTCAGTGAATCGTCAATAAACTGAGCCAATTCATCAGAGTCATGCACAGTAGTCGCAAACCCGTACATCGAACATTTGCCTGCAAGATCGATACAGTTTTCCATGTGTGGACCAAAACAGGTCGGAACACCGAGGGCGATTGGTTCAAGCGGGTTATGACCACCGATTGGGACAAGGCTGCCGCCAACGAATGCGCACTCGGCGATACCGTATACTTTCCAGAGTTCGCCCATCGTATCGAGGATCAGGACATCATAATCCTGAGAATTGTTAGTCATGTTCGATCTGCGGAAAGATTGCAACCCATGATCAGATATGATATTCTCGATTTCTCCTGCTCTGACAGTGTGTCGTGGAGCAATGATCGCTTTGACATCCGGGTGGTCAGTACGAACCTTGTTGAATGCTTCCAACACGTATTTTTCTTCACCTGCTCTCGTGGAGCCAAAGACAACATATTGAGTGTCTTTTCGCAGAAACGACTCATTGAGCACCTTTTGCTTGTCGAATTCTGTCAGGCTCGAAATCATACCGGCGACCTTGATATTGCCGCCCGCGTGAATTCGTTTCCTGTCTGCTCCGAGCCTGATGAATCTTCTGGCATCGTTTGTCGATTGGGTGTGTATATAGCTGATCATAGAGAGAATAGGCTCGAATATGGCTCGTGCCGATTGATACTTCGCGAAATTCCTGTCCGAAAGCCTTCCGTTTACGATTGCAACAGGTGTCTCGTGTTCTAACACATGAGAGATAAGACCAGGCCAGAGTTCTGTCTCTATCAGCACGAGCATTCCGGGGTTGATTCGATGAAATGCTCGCCTGATCGCGAGTGTGCATTCCATTGGCAGGTAATAGATTTCGATATTTCCCGGAAGGCTGTTTCGTGCAACTTTCATTCCTCGCGATGTGAATACAGTCACCACGAAACGGACATCGGAAATTCTGTCCTGTAATGATTCGAGGAGAAGCATCGCGGCTTTGAGTTCACCTACCGATGATGCGTGTATCCAGATCGACTCGCGGTGATTCCTGCAGGATGATCCTGAGTAGAGTCCAAGGAAATTGAGGAAAGCCGTATCCTTGAATACAGCAAGAAATATCAACACAGGCGCTGCCAGCGCGGTGATAATATGGGACAGGAACCAATAAACAGCTCTCAACGAATCAACCTTCCGCTTTAATACCGTAAGTCAGGACTCCCTCGGTCCTGACGATTGCATCAACAATCCGAAGATAGTGTGGGCAACGGACCTGACCTGTCCGCCGCACAAAAGACATCTATCTCTTTCCAAATATACTATATTGAGAATACTTGCGCGTTAATATCTTTCTTAGTATGTAAGAAGAACCTGATATCGGGAGAAGATATTTGCATAGCTTGAGTGACATCCGTATGTTATTACCATTCAATGACGGATTCTGATTATTAACAACAGGTGGTCCGGGACACGAACAAGCGGGAGACACAAGGAGGAATTGACACATGGATATGGAAAAAATCCTAAGCATAATCAGCGACTGGGCAGTAATTTACGCTGTCAAAATTGTCGGTGCAATAGCGATAATCGTTATCGGTCGCATTGTCGTCGGCGTACTTTCGAATATGGTTATTCGCCTGATGCGAAAAAGCGACACCGACGAGACACTGACTAAGTTCATAGGCAGCCTTGTTCGGATTACTCTTCTGGTGTTTGTCTTCATAGCAGCGCTCGGCACTCTCGGAGTACAGACAACATCATTTGTGGCAATCATCGGTGCTGCCGGTCTGGCAATCGGATTTGCGTTACAGGGATCGCTGTCGAATTTTGCGGCTGGTGTAATGCTGATAATTTTCAGACCGTTCAAGGCTGGCGATGTTGTCGAGGCGGGCGGGTCGACTGGATCAGTCGAGGAAGTTCGTATCTTCAATACCATCATGAAAACTCCTGACAATAAAAAAGTTATAATTCCCAACAGCAAAATTACGGGTGATACGATTGTCAACTATTCATCCAAAGACAAGAGACGTGTCGATATGGTTTTTGGAATTGGTTACGATGATGACATCAGGAAAGCGAAAGAGACTCTCGAACAAATTCTTGCATCAGACAGTCGCATCCTCAAAGACCCAGAACCGACAGTAGCAGTGTCCGAACTTGCCGACAGCTCGGTCAATTTCGTTGTGAGACCGTGGGTTAAGACAGAAGACTACTGGGGAGTATTCTTCGATATAACAGAGAAAGTCAAGCTGACATTTGATGAAAAAGGAATTTCAATCCCATACCCTCAGCAGGACTTGCATCTCTACAAGGAGAGCGCAGCGTAATCCGATTCTCAATCGGTAGTTCGGCATATTGATTCTTTAAGAGCCTGTACGATCCCATGCAGGTTCTTAAAGTAATATCTTTTTTAGAGTGTAAACTGGCAGAGGGTG
>JAJRZO010000237.1 GCA_024275215.1 Candidatus Zixiibacteriota bacterium
AGACGGGGGAGGACGCTGTGTAGAACTCCGGTTGCAGCTTCAAATGAGTTGTCAAGAGATGGTATCGCCGGGTTGCATCGACGACGGAGTCGTTGCTGTGATCCGGCGATGCTCTGCCGGTTTGTTTCGTACTGGTATTCACCTGCATGACGCATGAATAATTATCGTTACTTAAGAATATCTCCACTTGATTTAATTCATATTATACACATCAGGGCAGAGTCAGGGAAAAACTTTTGAGATAGTTGTCGGTTTTTTCTGGAACCCGAAAGGAAAGTTTAAGTAAAAATTTTATTAGTCACCGATCAACGGTGCGAGGGAGTGCAGGAAACGCGTGATTATCCAAAGGTAATAATTAAGTAACAGAGTACTACAGAATCATGATAGAGATTCGCAATCTGTCCAAGTATTACGGCGATTTTTGTGCAGTAAATAGTATTTCCCTTGAAGTGCCGAAGGGACAGATTCTCGGATTCCTCGGTCCAAATGGTGCCGGAAAAACAACTACTGTCAGAATGGTTACAGGATTCCTGCCTCTGACTGATGGTGAAATAGTCATCGATGGTTATGATATTTCAACTGATTCGATGGCAGTTCGTCAGCGAATCGGGTATCTTCCGGAAAACACACCACTCTATACTGATATGAATGTTGTCGACTATCTCAGGTTCATTGTTGATATGCGCAGAGATGGTATTAACCGACCGGAACATCGGATCAAGAGTGTGATTGAGCAATGCGATCTCGGTGAAGTTGTACACAAGGATATTGGTGAACTGTCAAAAGGGTTCAGACAGCGTGTTGGGCTTGCACAGGCGATGGTTCATGATCCCCCCATTTTGCTCCTCGACGAGCCTACGGTAGGGCTTGATCCTAATCAGATCGTGGAAATCCGTGGCCTTATCAAGGAGCTTGGCAGGGAAAAGACTGTAGTATTGTGCTCACATATACTTCCCGAAGTCGAGGCAACGTGTGGGCGTGTTGTGATTATCCATCAGGGGCGGATAGTCGCCGATGGCAGCCCCAAGGACCTTCAGGCTACTGCCGAAGGAAAAGGTTCGGTCTATGTGTTGCTTAAAAACGCTGGTTCTGACGCTTCGGATAAACTGGCGGCTGTCCCAGGTGTGGAGAATGTTTCCACCTCGACAAGTGTTTCGGATTCCGTTATGAGTTTCACGCTTGAAACATTCAAAGGCGCCGATCCGCGTGAAGAGATATTCAGAATGTGTGTGGATAATGGATATATTCTGCTCGAAATGTCCCGCAGGGAGGTTTCCCTTGAGGATGTTTTCAGAGACCTGACAAAGAAGGAAAGTGCGTAGATGTCCAGTGTGCTTGTATTGACACGGCGCGAATTGCAGGCGTATTTCAACTCGCCGATTGCATATATCATAATGACATTATTTCTGTTGCTCGCGGGATGGTTCTTCGCATCGACCCTGTTTCTTATTGATACGGCTGATTTGAGAAGCTTGTTCTCAGGTGCTCGCCTGATGTTGCTCTTTTTTGTTCCAGCGATCTCTATGCGACTGTTTTCAGAAGAGAAACGCTCAGGTACTATTGAAATCCTGTCGACAATGCCGCTTTCGAACTGGCAACTGGTGCTGGGCAAGTTTCTACCGTCGTTTATCCTGATTGCGATAACTTTGCTGTTGACTCTTGTACATTATTTTACGCTTGTGTTTCTCGGTCATCCTGATTTCGGCGCATCATTTGGCGGCTATCTGGGAATGTTATTGATGGCAAGTGTCTATCTGTCGATAGGACTGTTTACATCCAGCCTGACAAAGAATCAGATCGTGGCGTTTATATCT
>JAJRZO010000238.1 GCA_024275215.1 Candidatus Zixiibacteriota bacterium
CAGGCGCTGACTGATTTCAGTGAAGTGAGAAAAGTCGCCGAAGAAGCCGATGTGCTGTTGTTCTCGGCTGCTGTTGCGCCCGGTGTATCGAAGTTCGACTCGCGTTATTTCGATACTGATGATGTTCCATTCGGCGAAATCAACTGGAAGGAATACACGCAAAAAAAGAAGTGCGCTGTATTTTTCTATGGTTCGACATCGATCAGGAGAAACTACCAGTGGTATCTCGATCTATATCGTCAGAAAGGCTGGCCGATAATCACTTGTCAGCCGGATATTCATCGCAATATGCCGGGATCGGTGTACACTCCGATATTGATTGATCTCGAAAATCCAAGATACAGCCGCGAGATCAAAGTTGAAGAAAATATCACGGTGATCCATTCACCGACTGACAGACCGCTCAAAAATACTGACATCTATGAATCAATTGGCAGGCGGATCAGCGAAGAATTTCCCAATGTCGAGTTCAAGCTGTGTGAGAACATGGGGTTCGCCGAAGCGATTGCCCTCAAGAGAGAAGGCAGCATCGCGTTCGATCAGCTACAGATCGGTGATGGATATTATTGCTTGTCGTCGGTTGAGAACTCCGCTCTCGGTATGGTCAATATAGTTCATCTCGATGAATTCGGCAGGAAGTGCATTGCCAATTCAATCGGGACGAATGAACTGCCATGGTACACGCCTTCGACAGAAGAAGAAGTTTACGAAATCATCAGGAATCTGGTCTCGGATCCCAAGCGGCTTGAAGCCGAACAAAAACGAACCTACGACTGGTTCAGGGAATGGTGGAATGAGAAAGATCTGATCTACCATTTGACTAACTTTCTGGAGAATGTGTAGGATTGTATGTTAAGAGTCGATCTCGGATGCGGCGACAACAAGATTGAAGGATTCGATGGGCTGGATTTACGACCTCTACCCGGCGTTAAGTATATTGCCGATGTTCGAAACCTGCCGTTTGATAACGCGTCTGTCGATGAACTTGCCGCCCGTCATGTAATTGAGCATTTTACAAAAGATGAAGCGATGGACATTCTGCGAGAATGGCGACGCGTGCTTAAACCGGGTGCGCCAATCACGATCTGGTGTCCGAATCTGTTGTACATTGCCGAGCAGTACTTGCAACTTCCCGACAAAGAAAAGAATCCTGAGAGAAAGTATCATTTGCTTGGGTGGCTCTACGGTGAACAGAACTATCCGGGGAATTATCACTATTTTGCTTATGACTGGTGGTTGCTCTCTGAATTCCTGTTGAAAGCCGGATTCGAGCGAATCGATCCTATTCATGATATTCATTCGCAGAATCTGTGTGTGCGTGCATACAATGTTGCGACTGAAGAATCCGGCAGACCTGCGTTCCACAGCGGGCAAAAACTGCAGGAAACACGACCTGCTAAGGACAATCCACCGAGAATACTGGTCGAATCGACTGCGCGAGTGTTTGGTGATTCATTGTTGTCGTATCCGCTGACAGCGATATTTAAAGCGAAATATCCCGGTGCACATGTCGCTTATGCTGCAGGCAAAATCGAAAAACCGTTGTTTGAAATCGCAGAGACCATAGACGAAGTTACTGAAAAGACTGTCGATAATCCGTCGGTTCCGATAAATGACCACAAATATGATATTATTCTGCGCGGCGCTTTCGATGTTGACGAAAAATGGCAGCCGGAGAAATTTATCGATGGCTTCGACGGCCCTGATGGCTGGGATCGTGTGCGCGAGCAGGGTGTAAAACTGCGATTCAATTACACTCAAAGCGATATCAGAGAAGTCGACCGGATTTTGTCGAAAGCCGATGGTCGCAAGAAAATCATGATGTTCATCCCTACCCGCAGGCCGAACATGTCGATACCGTGGGAGATTTCGGGGTGGGATATAGAAAAGTATCAGAAAGTCGTTGACATTCTTAATACAGAAAGAGATGACCTGCACTTTTTCACATTCTACGGATTCCAGGAGCGACCGGATCAGCTTGTTAGTGCGAAAAATGTCACCGATCTCGGACGGATCGCGGCATACGACGAGGTCCTGCTGTTCTCGAAAGCCGACCTGCTGATTTCGACATCGACCGCAGTGTCGGCAATGATCGCGCCCCTTGTCGAGACTCCGCAAGTAGTTATTCATACATGCGAGGAAGATGAATCTCCCGTATGGGCTGGAATACCTGACAAGTGCGTGCTTCCGCAGGCGAGATTTACATATCTCTGCTCGGAGAAGACTACTGGCGAAGTCATCAGTTTTGTAAAGCCGAAAGCAGGCGGCAGGATATTCGAGTGGAATTTCAATCACTACTGGGACAGGCAGGTTGTCAAAAGACGAATGCGTATGTCCCACGATATTCAGCCGGAAACTGTCGCCGAAGAAGTTATCCGCAGGATAGATAATCCTGAGGCGCCGGGTCGAGAATGGTTTATGCCGCACGGGTGTTCAGTTTGTGAATCTTGCAGGCTGAAGCACGAAAAAGGCATTTGCATCTACGATTTCAAACCGAGACTCAGAAACGGTCTCTGGATGGGCGAGAATACCGGCTCTGTCATGTTGCACAGCGCGAACAGGATTACAGACAAACTTTCAGAGATACGGCTTGAGTTGGAATTGACTTGATTCGCCGGAGGGAAGATGGCTGAGACACTGGGAAGTTTGATAGATAAACTGACAATCAAGAATCTGCGGCTGTGGCATCTCGAAGATATCAGACGAGATATGTCGCTGCCAGATTCACAACGTCTCAAGGCTGCCGACAAAGTCAGTCTTGTCAACCAGCAGAGGAATGACCTGATCGATGAGATAGATCAGTTTCTCGCTGACGCAATCGTCGGCAAGGTTAAGGTTACTGATCCCAAAGTCAAAATCTATCATCAATCTGAAATGGCGGAAGTTTGAAATGAAAATCGTCGGCATGGCGCAAACGTTCAACGAACACAAGGCGGGCAACCTGAGAAGATGTCTGGATCACTATTCGCGGCTTTGCGATGAGATGGTCGTACTTGACGATGCTTCGACAGATGGCTCAGTCGAAATCATCAGGGAATACACGGATCATGTAATCGTGAACGAAGAGAACAACTGGGAGAAAAACTTCGAGACAAAGAACAAAGCGATCCTGTTAGACGAAGTAATGCGTCATAATCCTGACTGGATTGTTTCGTTCGATGCTGATGAGATATTCGACAAGAGAGTATTCCAGAAAGAATTCTTCAGGAATATGTTGAATTGGGCAGATGCGAAAAACCTGAATTCACTTTGCTTTAACTGGCTGCATCTATGGCTTTCGCCGTGCTGGTACAGGATTGACAAGGGACTCGGTCAGATCAGCCCGCCGAGAGTCTGGCGCAACACCGGTGAGATGAAGATCGAAATAACTTCCGGATTGCACAAGCGATTATGGCCGCCGCAGATGGACAATCCTGCCAGGGTCAATCTGAATCTGCTGCATTACAGTTCATCATCAGAAGACAAACTGTATGCGAAGATAGCAAACTACATTCGACTCCATCCCGAAGGCAACTACCTCGCTGTGATGGACAATGCCGAACTTGCAGAAGTAGATTATGAATGGTTTGAAGATCAGAACAGGCCGAAAAGAGAACAACATCCGGATCTCGAAGCTGCAAAAAAAAGAATTCTCGAAAGACTGAAGATAGAACAGAACGCGGAATCGGAAATAATTTCAGTGTGAACTGAGAGGAGATAAAAAATGGCACGTATACTCGTAACAGGAAGCAAAGGCACACTCGGTCAGCCTCTTGTTGCTGAACTGGCAGCCCGTGGACATGAAGTCTGGTCGTGCGATCTTCAACATCAGGCGGATGAAAACTATTTCAGAGCGGATGTAGCTAACTATCGCCAGTTGGAGCGTGTGTTCGAACAGAACTACGACTATGTCTATCATCTCGCTGCGGAGTTCGGACGTATCAACGGCGAGGAGTATTACGATACGCTCTGGGAATCAAATGTAATCGGCACGAGGAATATCCTCGAATGGCAGAAGACAAAGGGCTTCAAGCTGATCTTCGCGTCATCATCGGAAATCTATGGCGACAAGCACGAAGAAATACTCAGGGAAGATATTCCTCTGAACCAGTCAATCATTCAGCATAACGATTACGCGACTACGAAATGGGTGAATGAGATTCAGATAATGAATTTCGAGCGTCGCCATGAGGTTCCGGTCGTGCGGTTGAGATTCTTCAATGCTTACGGGCCGGGTGAATACTATCATCACTATCGTTCTGTTGTTTGTTTGTTCTGTTACAGAGCTTTGCATAACATGCCATACCAGGTCTATCTCGGATATCATCGCGTGTTCATGTATATCGATGATTTCATCCCGACACTGGCATCGGTCTGTGATAATTTCAAGGCTGGTGAGGTTTACAACATAGGCGGTCAGGAATTCCGCAGTGTGAAAGATCTGTCCGATCTTGTCTTGAAATATGCCGGAGCATCGGAGAATCTTGTTTCGTATCTGCCAGAAGATAAGCACAATGTGATGAATAAGAAGCCTGATATTTCGAGGGCGAAGATGCAGTTCGGGCATGATCCGAAGACACCGCTCGAAATTGGGATTCCAAGAACAATCGAGTGGATGAAGCAAGTGTACGGTATCGGTGCATCGCGCCCCGCGTACATGAATCCATATCATATCCCCCAGGCGCCTGTCGTTGCAGGTTGATGAAAAGAGAGTTTAATGCCAAAAAAAAAGCGCAGGAAAGCAGTAAAGAGAAATCGCCCGGTAAAGTCAGCGTACAGCGGTAAGACGAAAAAAGTCAAACCGCAATACAATCCTGAATACGCTCGGTTGCTCGACAAGGCTCAAGCGTGTTTTGATCGTGGTGAACACTCGAAGGCTCTGGAACTTGTCGAGCCACTATTGCTTGATGATGTCAGGGAATCGGATAGTATGGCTTTCCTGTTTGCTTCGAGAATAGCTGGATTCGCTGCCGTGCATTCCAATGATCCCGATCGAGCAAAAACAATCGCGCTTCAGGCTCTTGCTGTTGATGATTCGCTGCTCGACTTCTACTACTTGCTTGTTTTCCTGTGCAATCAGCTTGAGGATTACACGCTCGTCAGTATATATGGGCAGAAATTCCAGGAATTATACAACCGTATTCAGCCTGAAGATGTGGACAATAAAGCGTTCACGGGAACATATAATCAGGCGCATGAAGTCCTGAACAATATGGGCGCAGCCCTCAGGGAAGAAGGTAAATTGCAGGATGCGGTCGATCTATTCGAACGCGCAGTGAATTTGAAGCCGGATTATGCTGTCGCATGGATCAATCTTGCCAGACTGGCGGATCACATGGGGCAGAAAAAAGATGCGATTGCATTGCTCGACAATGCTATCCGCGAATGTCCTGACATTCCTGAACTGAAGA
>JAJRZO010000239.1 GCA_024275215.1 Candidatus Zixiibacteriota bacterium
ATCAAGCACTTCTTTGATGTGTTCTTTCTCCACAGATTTCAATTCAGGGACATCGCTGTCTGTCAAAAATTCTGCTCGCGCAGTATTAACCTGTTTTGATGGAGCTATTGCGCTGAAATCCTCGACATCGAGAACATTACCCCGACAGAGAACGCACGCACGTTCCAGTATGTTTATCAATTCACGAACATTCCCCGGCCACGAATATGACAGCAGGACGTCTTTTGCTTCCGGAGTTATGCCCTCAATCTGTCGGTTGAGTCTCCTGCTATTCTCCCCGATAAAATAATCGACGAGCGACATGATGTCTTCCCTGTGATCTCGCAATGCCGGCATATGAATGCTTATGACATCGAGTCGATAAAACAAATCCTCGCGGAATTTCCCCTGTTCGATTCTCTCCTTCAGATCACGATTGGTCGCCGCAATGAGACGGACATCGACACTGATCGGCTTTGATGATCCGAGCCGTTCGAACTGCATTGTCTCAATAACACGAAGCAGCTTGACTTGTATTTCAGGCGATATATCGCCGATCTCATCGAGAAACAACGTACCGCCATCAGCCATTTCGAATCTGCCGATCTTGGACATCATTGCGCCTGTGAACGCACCTTTGACATAACCGAAAAGCTCCGATTCGAGAAGCGTCTCCGGTATCGCCGCACATGATACCGCAACGAATCTATTCGACTTTCTTTCTGACAGATTATGCAATGCTTTTGCGGCAAGCTCCTTGCCGGTGCCCGATTCCCCCGTGATTAAAACCGTCGTATCGGTCGGAGCTACACGGCTGATGGTTGACAAAACCTCCCGCATCACATCGCTGTCGCCGATTATTTGTTCACCACGACTCACATTTTCAAGTTCCGTTCGCAGGAATAGATTCTCTCGCAGCAGATTATGTTTCTCACCCGCTTTTTGAATCAAAGCAAGCAATTCATCGAGATCAACAGGCTTCGAGATGTAATGATATGCTCCCGATTGCATCGCTTCGACAGCAGTTTCGACAGTACCGTAAGCGGTCATCATAATCGGCTGTAATTGCGGATCGAGACTTTTGAGCTTCTTCATTAGCGAAAGGCCGTCTTCTTTCGGCATTTTCATATCAAGCAGCGCAATCTCGAATCCGGATTTTTCATACAGTTCGAGTGCTTCGGCAGCCGATCCCGCAGTCTGGCAGGAATAACCTTTCTTTTCGAGAAAGCCGGAAAGCATCGATCTCTGGTTCTGTTCGTCGTCAACAATAAGAATCCTCAGTTTCTGTATATCATGAGAATACCCGCCCCGCTGATTCAAATCAAGCAAAACTTACATGATCCCGCAGGATGATTCTGCAGGATCATGCTCAGGAATCAGACATCCTTGATCTCACGCATCTTTCGCATCTTCCTGAAGAGTTTTACGTATTCGCTCAGCATTTCTTCTTCAGCCTTTGTAATTCCTTCCATCACAGGCAAACCGACTTTGATTAACGCCCTGACCATATCAGCCATTGTCCTGTCGTAGCGCCCGGCGAGTTCGACGATGCGTTTTTTCAGCTCGTATGACACGAAGATATTCAGGCAGTGTTCGCCTCTGAGTTTTTTCAGTTCATCCGGCATTTTGCTCCTCCGAGTTGATGTGATACTTGATATGACCTATGAGAATCTGCGGCGTCGATATCTTCAGACCGAACTGTTCCGAGAGTAGTTTGTAGATCGGCCTGAATGTTTCATCAGCTTTTTTCGCGAGCAATATTCGATCAATCTCTTTTCTCTCAGGATGCGAGCAGATGATGCACCGAGAAACTTCTTGTTCGACAATTCCGAATTGCTCGCAGACATATTTTGCGAGTTTCCGTTTCAGTTTTTTGATAATGCGACGATTCATGCCGTCGAGTTTATGCGGTTTTCTGCCGAGCAATTCAGAAAGTTCTTTCAGGGATTTCCCTTCGAACCAATACATGCTTATGAAATCTCTTTCATCGGCAGGCAGACTCTCGACCGCCTCTCTGACCTTTGCAATGATCTCCTTCTGCAATTTGGACTTCCCCTGTTGACCGAATACATTCTGCGATCCTACTTCATAGATCCAGTCGAGAAAAACAATTCGTCCCGCCATCCATTGACCTCCCTTCGTTTTCTTTGCTCGCAAAATGCACTGAGGAATTGGTCAGGGGAATTACATGAAGTTCACATGATACCGGAAATAGTTTGGACGTCAGGAGCGCAGGGCTCCTGACCTACAGGTTTCAAGTGATTGCAGGGCTGTGCCCCTGCAGGTACTGTGTAGTAACAGTCTGTAATGCAATATGCTGAACACACAGCGGCACAGCTACGGTGTGCACTTTTATCTGAATTGAAGATAAGATGGTTCCTGACTTTCATCGGGGTGACATAATGAATCTTGTGATATAAAACTTGTGATGTTTTGACTGACTGACTATCCTTCGCACCGGAGGTGATAACATGTCTGAGAAAAACAATTCTGAGGAACGTCGCGGAATGATAATCGGCGGTCTTATCACAATGGGAATCGGCGTGCTCTTCCTGCTGAACAATTTAGATGTGATTCCTGGTTTGGAAAAGATGTGGCCGGTCATACCTGTAATTGTCGGTGCGTCACTGATCATCGGCGCATTCAGCAAGGGAAAGAAAACTGACAACTCCGATTGAAAACGAATCAACAGCACCATTTGACAGTTTCCGGGTTTCACGACTCACTATCGTTACTCTGCTAATACTGCTGATTCTCTGGCCGCTTACATCAGCTCTCATGTCGCCTTCATCCATCGAAGATATTGACTTCGCACGCGATAACCTGATCCTGTTGGTTTATCTACCGACGATTTTCCTGCAAACGCTCATATTCGTGCTTGTGTTTCTCGTGG
>JAJRZO010000240.1 GCA_024275215.1 Candidatus Zixiibacteriota bacterium
GATACACTTCGCTCTGTTGATATTATTGCATGCGAGGATACTCGACATTCGGGGAAACTGCTCAAGCTTCACGGAATCACTGCAAGGCTGATTCAATATCACGATCACAACAAAGATCATGCCGCTCCCGGTATCGTTAAGATGCTTCTCGATGGATATGATGTCGCGCTTGTGACCGATTCCGGAACTCCGGGAATTTCCGATCCGGCATTCGTTTTGTTGCGGCTTGCGCTGGAGGAGGATATCGAAGCTGTCGCTATTCCGGGAGCCTGTGCAGCAATTGCAGCGCTCACTGTTTCCGGTCTGCCGATGGACAGATTCGCATTCGAGGGCTTTCTTCCGATACGTGTCGGAAAACGGAGGATGAGACTCCTGAATATTAAGGATGATCCACGCACGCATATATTCTACGAGTCACCACATCGGCTTGTCAAAACATTGTCAGCTATGAGAGAAGCTCTGGGAAACAGGAATGCCGCTGTCGCTCGTGAATTGACAAAGATTCATGAGGAAGTCATCAGAGGTACACTGTCCGAGGTCTTGAACCACTTCGGCGAGTCTAAACCACGAGGGGAATTCGTCATCATTGTCGAAGGCAATACAGACAAATAGCCGCAGTTGTGGATTGATCCCGGTAGATTATCTGGTTCTCGGTTACCTGATTCTTACCAGTCTGTTCTTTGCAATCTCAGACTGTTCATCCTCCAGCAAGTTCGTATGGCTCGGCTTCAATGTGGCATCAGCCGCATTAGTGATGATTCTCATAAGGATTGATTTGCAATCATCAAATCGCGGTATCAGATGGTTACGAAAATACTATCCTGTTCTGCTGTTCACTTTTTTTTATGAACAAACTCAGCCATTGATCGATGCTTTCAGTTCGGGATGGCTTGATGCTCATATAGTCGAATTCGAAATGAACCTTCTCGGTTTTCAGCCATCGCTCGAAGTGGGGAAGATGTTCAGCCCGCTCCTGAATGAGATAATTATTGCGTGCTATGTTTCATACTATTTCTGGCTGCCGGTGGGATTATTGTATTTTCTGACCCACCGTGATGAGAATGCCGCTGACCGGATTCTTACGGCAGCGACAATAGTCTTTTTCATTTCGTACACGATGTTTCTCTTCTATCCGGTCGAGGGGCCGAGATACTATCTTGCTGATCTTTTCAAACATGATATGACAGGCTATATCTTTGTGCCGCTGGTTGGAAAGATTATGGATACAGCCGCCGTGCATGGTGGCGCGATGCCGTCGTCGCATACTGCGGCTGCGCTGGTTGTGCTCATCGGGATATTTCGCCGGTCGAGACGGGTCGGATTACTTCTGTCGCCTGTACTCCTTGGCTTGATGATCGGCTGTGTCTGGGGGCGTTTTCACTATGTTTCCGATGTCGTTGTTGGAGTTGTAATCGCAATACTTGCTGAGTTATTCACGAGACTTGTGTTTGCCAAAGGATGGTTAGGGGTACGCAGACTAACATAAAACTGTTGACCGCTCCAAAAAGTACAGGTATTATCCTTCCTGTTTGAAAGGACAATGATGCATCCGGAGATAATAAAGCTTGGTCCGATAATCATCCGCTCATACGGATTGATGCTGGCGCTGTCGTTTTTTGTCGGCGTAATCATAGTTCGATACCGAGCGCGAAAGATCGGCGTCGATCCGGAATTCGTTGTGAATCTATCGTTCATTGTGATCCTGGCAGGCGTAATAGGGGCAAGACTATTCTACGCATTTTATCACTGGTCTGATTTTTCCGGGAATTTGCTCGGCATTTTCAATCCGTTCGGATCATCGGAAGGATTTGGAATCGCCGGACTGAACAAGCAGGGTGGATTGCTGCTCGCATTCCTGTCTGCTATCGGTTATTGCCTTGTCAAGAAGCAGCCGGTTGCAGTCATATTCGATTTGTTCGCGCCCGCCGTAGCGCTTGGCATATTTATCACAAGGATTGGGTGTTTCCTGAATGGATGCTGTTTTGGGACCGAATGCGATCTTCCGTGGGCTGTCAGATTTCCGGAGGGCAGTATTCCATATTCGTATTTCGGCGATGTACGTATTCATCCGGCGCAATTGTATTCGTCGTTGTCGGGACTTGTGCTGTTCTTTGTTCTTTCGTATGCCGAGAAGAAGAAGACTTTTGTCGGATTGACATTCTCGCTATTTCTCATTCTCGAAGGCGTTTTCAGGTATCTGATAGAGTCTGTCCGTTACTACGAATATCAGATGAAAGGGGAGTTCTTCGGCCATGTGTTTACATATAATCAGATCGTCGCGATCCTGATGTTCCTTGCAGGATGGGGATTGATGTTGTTTTTCCGCGCGAGAGCCAGAAGCAGGTCAAGCTCACTCGGAGCTTGACACCGGAGAAGTCAATCCTCAAGTGGAATTGACCCACATGTCTTTTCTTCCGTAACTGAGCCAGAAGTAGGTTATGTCCACTCGGAGCTTGAAACCAGAGGAGTCAATCCCCGAGTGGGATTGACCTACAGAGCTGCCGACTACAATATGCTAACTAATATCCCGAGATATAACGCCACTCGACTTTTTCCCCGCCGTGAAGCACATATTTGTCGGATGCTGTCGTTGCGGCAGTGTCATTTACAAAGAAAAGCCAGTATGCTGATCTGGTGTTTGGTGTGCCATCGATACTCTTCACGAACACGCCTGATGATGTCGAGTCGTATTCAACTTCGTGATTCATTCTGAGCAAATCGAAGATCGAGATGCCGGATGAATCGGGAAGGGCGATTATCTGGAATGTATTCTCTGTCTTTGTGCAACCGATTACAGTTGCCACTATTGACAAGATGAAAAGCACGACAAAAATGTTTTTGCGATTCATATCATTCAAACAAGATGTCGAAACCACGCCCTGCATTTTCGCAGAACTCAGGGGTTTCGACCCGCAAACAGTCAAGAGTCAATGTGTTGGTCGTTTTTAATATAAACTCATGCGTGCAACTGTCAAGATGTTAAATAGTTACAGGAAACGATTGTTGTTTTCCTTTGGGCGAAACAGCTTGACGTTAGCTTTTGAGGCTCGTATATTTCTCGACTTAATGGAGGTGTCGTAAGCGGAATGAATTCTAGTCGGCGAGCAGCATACGAATTGAAATCGCAGTACTTTGGGCGATTCTGCCTGAAACTCGGGCTGACTCCCAATATGCTTACTGCTATGAGTCTTGCTCTTAGTGTAGTCGCCGGTATTGTCCTCTGGAAGAATCATTTGATTTGGGGGGCTGTGTTTATCGTACTGACTTCATTCGCCGATATGCTTGACGGCGCAACCGCACGTGCAGGGAAAATGGGCACGACTTACGGCGGGATTCTCGATCACGTGTCCGACCGCTACGCCGAATTCTTCATACTGGCAGGAATACTCCTGTCGCAGCGTGTGCATGCCGGATGGGCATTGTTCGCTCTCTTTGGAATGATAATCGCATCGTATACAAGAGCGGCGGCTGAATCGATAGGCAAGATCGAGAATTGCGAAGTTGGAGCAGTCGGCAGGCTCGAGAAGTTTGTCATAATAATCATTGGTCTTATCGCGGAAGAGTTGATTCCCGGTTATTTCATCCTTGCGGGCGCTCTTGTGATTGTCGGCGTCGTCTCATACGTGACATCGATACAAAGACTCAGATTCACTCGGCAGGCGTTGCGCGAGAAGGAAAACACCTGATGATTACCGCTGTTGGAAATCCGGTCTACGATACAATCGAAACTCCGCATGTCAAGACTGATGGCAGGGTCCTCTCAGGATGCTCGACGAATTTCTGTCTTGCGCTTGCGAAGCTTGGAGTCAATACGATACTTGTTGGCAATGTCGGCGAAGATTACAAAGATAGAATCATTTCCGATCTGAACAAGTTCGGAATAACGCACAAGCTGTATAATTCTGATCAGAGCGGCGGTTTTGGTTTGCGTTACTTCGGCAATCATGGCGAGCGAGAGTTGAGGCTCCTTGGCGATGCAGGGGCGATCAGTAGCTTTCCCGATGGATGTGTCGACAGCGATTTCGTGGTCTTCGGCCCGATTCTCGGTGAGGTTGATCTCGCGTATGTTGAAAAAGTTAAAGCTGTATCATCTGCTCAGATAATTCTCGATCCGCAGGGGATATTGCGGAATCATAATGATGGCGTTATCTTCCACGAGAAGAAGGAAGAAACCGAAAAGCTGATCGGACTTTCCGATGTTGTAAAGCCTAACGAACTCGAATGCGAAGTGCTGACCGGAATCGATCCGAGGATCGATGCGAGGAAACATGCTGAGATTATCAAATCATGGGGTCCGAAGATTGTCGTGATAACTCTGGCGGAACTTGGATCGGTTATATATGATGGTGCTGACTTTTTCCCGATACCGGCTTATGAGACAGTTGCAAAAGACTCGACCGGTGCGGGTGATACATATATGGCGGGTTTTATGTACGGATATACTAAGTGCTGGGATCTGCGCAGGTGCGGTTGCATGGGAGCGGCTGTAGCCAGTGTTATGATCGAACATACCGGTCCCGATTTTCCTCTTGTTCTTGATGAGGCTCTTAGGAGGCAGCAAAACCTTCTGAGCCTCACCGCAGGGATTGAATCTTTGAATTAGGGAAGGGAGATTCGATGGGCAAAGTACGAGTTGCTATAATTGGTGTCGGCAACTGTGCCTCATCATTCGTGCAGGGAGTGCACTACTATCGGAACGCATCAAAAGACGACTTCATTCCGGGATTGATGCATGTCAATCTCGGAGGGTATCATATCTCCGACATTGAGTTCTCGGCTGCTATAGACATAGACAAGAACAAAGTCGGTAAGGATATCTCCGAAGCGATCTTCACTGCGCCGAACAATACGTACAAGTTTACGTCTGTTCCCAAGACAGGGGTGACCGTTCAGCGCGGTATGACACATGACGGACTCGGTAAATATCTTTCAGAGATTATCGAGAAAGCGCCCGGTGACACGGTTGACATCGTGAAGCTTCTCAAGGAAACAAAAACTGATGTCGTCGTGAACTATCTTCCCGTCGGGTCTGAAGAAGCGACGAAATGGTATGTTGAACAGATTCTCGACGCCGGTTGCGGTCTTGTAAATTGTATCCCTGTCTTCATTGCGAGAGAACCATACTGGCAGGAGAGATTCAAAAAGAAAAAACTGCCTGTCATCGGCGATGACATAAAATCACAAGTGGGCGCGACTATCGTTCATCGTGTCCTGACAAGACTTTTCCGCGAACGCGGGGTGAAACTCGAACGAACGAGTCAGTTGAATGTTGGTGGAAACACGGATTTTCTTAATATGCTGGAACGCTCGCGGCTTGAATCGAAGAAAATCTCCAAGACAAATGCCGTGATCTCACAGCTTGACTATGATATTGGCAAAGATAATTGTCACATAGGACCATCAGACTATGTCGCGTGGCTGCAGGACAGGAAATGGGCATACATTCGCATGGAGGGTCGCACTTTCGGTGATGTTCCGTTGAACATCGAGTTGAAACTTGAGGTGTGGGACTCGCCTAATTCAGCGGGTGTTGTCATCGATGCTGTCAGATGTTGTAAGCTTGCTCTCGACAATGGTCTTTCCGGCGCAATGGAAGCTCCTGCGTCATACTTCAAGAAGTCCCCGCCGATTCAGTTCTACGATGACGATGCACGGAGGTTGACCGAGGAGTTCATCGAGAAATACGGTGGAAAGACGAAAAA
The DNA here is from genome assembly GCA_024275215.1 of Candidatus Zixiibacteriota bacterium. GTDB lineage: Bacteria > Zixibacteria > MSB-5A5 > JAABVY01 > JAHJOQ01 > JAJRZO01. The sequence goes on from JAJRZO010000240.1 coordinate 5,703, forward strand.
GGCTGCTCCCCGGAAGAAACCTGCATCGAAACCGCGCAAAACGGCACGGAAAAAGACTTCGTCTCGTTCAAAAAAGAAATAGGAATCAGGAAAGGCAGTGTAATCACTGCCTTTTATTCTGAGGGATTGTGAGAAAAGGCGCTCTGATAACCCTTGAGGGAATCGACTTCTCAGGAAAGTCGACGCAAGCTAATCTACTTGCCGACAGGCTCGGAAAGCATGGCGTGAATGCTCGTATTATTCGAGAGCCGGGAGGCACTGATCTCTCCGAAAGGGTTCGCAACATTTTGTTGAGCCGGGGGGAGATAGAGATCAATGATCGTGCGGAATTGTTCCTGTTTCTGGCAGCCCGTGCGCAGCTTGTCGATCTTGAGCTTCGTCCACTGCTTGATTCAGGCACGATTATAGTCTGCGACAGGTTTTTTGATTCCACAATCGCATATCAGGGTTTTGCCAGGGGGATGCCGGTCGATATTATAAAGATGATGAACTCATTCGCAACAAAGGGACTTGACCCTGATCTGACATTGCTGTATGACCTGCCTGTCGATATTGCCCGTGAAAGGGCACGGTTTTCCAACAGCACACCCGATCGACTCGAAAGGGAAGGACATGGTTTTCAGCAAAAGGTCAGGGATGGTTATCTCTCACTTGCCGCCGAGAATCCTGATAGAATTAAAATTATTGATGCCACCGGGGATGTTGAAAACATATCCTCTGAAACCTGGGAACTTACGCTGGATCTGCTGGAGCGACAAGGCATTGCACTCGAAGAATAACGCCAGTCGTATTCGGATCATAAGGGCTGTGTTCGGCCCGGCAATCATCATATTGTTGATCGTTTCTGTTCTTGTCGCTGCAGGCGACCGGAGATATAGAAGTGCGCGATTTCTCGCTGAATCGATAGCGATCGCGAGCGTTAATGCGTATGAAGAGTCCACGCCGGAGGATATTTTCAATTCAACATGGAATGGGATGAAAAGCATGCTCGACCCATTTACGAATTTCATTCCGGCGTCATCGTACCAATATGTCGAGGAAGAGAATCAGGGAAGTTTTGAAGGTATAGGCGTTGAAATAACAGTACGCGATGGTCTTGTAACAATAGTCAGCCCGATAGCGGGATCGCACGCAGAGGAAGTCGGCCTGAGACCGGGGGATCAGATTGTCTCGGTTGACTCGGTGGATGTCACCGAGTTACCTGCAGATAAAGTTACGAAGATGATACGTGGACCTGCCGGTACGGCGGTTCATCTTGGAATACGCCGTCCCGGTTATAGTGATATTCTCGAATTTATTGTCGAGCGACGACGAATCGAGTTATCAAGCGTACCGTTCAGCGGTGTTGTCGATTCGGTTGGTTATATTCGTCTGACAAGATTTTCGCTTGGCACACCCTACGAATTCAGCGATGCAATCGAAAGCATTATCGAGCAGGGGATATCCTCTATGATTCTTGATCTCAGAGGTAATCCGGGTGGCTTTATGTCTGCCGCTGTTTATGTCGCAGAGATGTTTCTCCCTAAGGATAAGGTTATTTTGGCGACACGAAGCGCTCGCCGCTGGGAAGTCTATACAATACGCTCTACAGAAGACGGCCCGCTTATCGATATGCCGCTCGCCATATTGGTCGATGGTGGTTCGGCATCGGCATCTGAGATTGTTGC
>JAJRZO010000241.1 GCA_024275215.1 Candidatus Zixiibacteriota bacterium
GAACATTTCCTCAGCAAATGTGAATTCATGGTGATCATCATATTCGAGTCCCCGAAGATAGAAGTCATGCGCTTCGAGATTGTCCGTAGGTCTGATTTCGAGAGCCTGGCGCTCAGGTTCGAGTATCACTATGTCGAGCGCTTCCGCGATTTTCGTAGCAATACTGGACTGAACATCGGATATACGCAAAGATCCGGTCCGGAAGTTATCGCTCCAAATCAGGGTATCCGCCTGTGCATCGAAAAGTTGCGCTTCAACGACTTCTCTGCCATTCTTGTCCCAACGAATTGAACCCTCCAGCGCATAATTCACACCAAGCTCTTTGCCTATCTGCGGCAAAGTTTTATCAGATTCCTCGTATGCACAGGAACTCCTTCGAGAGATCACTCCGAGCCCACTCAAACCCATGAGTGCAGCTCGTATTTCCTGTGTTCTGCCTGCCGCGATGTAGTTGTTGTCTGCTGTTCCAAGGTTCTCAAATGGCAGTACTGCAATCATCTTTCGTGAAGATTTTGTTCCATCGCTCTTTCTTTCTGTAAAAACGTAAACTGCCATGACAGCAACAATTGCTGCAAGAGCTGCACCAATCAGCAAATACTTTGGTACTCGAATCGCTCCGTTGGATAGTGTTCCAGGCTCCTGCGAACCTTGCAAACGCTTCAGATCGGCGACGACATCAGAAGCAGTCTGGTATCGGTGAGATGATTTTTTTTCGAGCAGCTTTGTGATAACCCTCTGTAATCCTTCCGATGCCCTGCTTGTGTATTTCGCCAGAGGTTCGGGATCATCACTCAGGATCGAATACATTGTTGCGTGATCTGAATCGCGCATGAACGGAGACTTGCCTGTAATCATTTCAAACATCAGCACACCTAACGAAAACAGATCCGACCGTTCATCGGTTTGCCCCGGCTTGATCTGTTCAGGCGACATATAACCTGTCGTACCGAACATGGAACCAGTCTTTGTCAGCTTCTCAGAACCTTTGATAGCCGCCAGCCCGAAATCGAGCAGGATCGGGCGGCCATTGGAATCAACGATGATGTTGTTAGGTTTGATATCGCGATGCAGCACACCTGCTTTGTGAGCTTCCTGAAGCCCCTCGCAGATTTGTATCGAAAGATCGACTACTTCATTCTGAGTAAGTTCGTTCTTATCTATAATTTCCGCTAATGACCAGCCTGCAACATATCGCATTGCAAAGAAAGGTCGCCCCTCATGCTCACCGACTTCATGGATTGTCACGATATTCGGGTGATCAAGTTTGGCAACAGCCTGAGCCTCGCGCTTGAAACGAGTCCTGTATGTTTCATCCTGACAAAGGAGTGACGACAGGAATTTGAGAGCAACCCGTCTGTTCAGACCCGTATCATCGGCAAGATAGACATCACCCATCCCACCTGATCCGATTTTCTCAACAATCCTGTAATGCGAAACGATAGTACCAGTGGCGAGTATTCGATGCGATTCAGTATGGTCATCCTTACGATGGTCAGAAGCCATCAGACCGCTCCCGATCTATGTGCTGAGAGTGCAAGCTCTTGATCAAAATCAATATATGCTGAACACAAAACGCTATCAACATCAAATTGCGACATAATAAAGCAAAGCCTGTATTCTTGAAACTGTTATCGGTCGAAACTCATGCTTGTCTGAGGCGGTTCAATGTTGTATTGTTATCAGCTAAGGATGCTGAGGAATACTCTTGAAAGCTTTCAATGGCTATTGAGAAGGTGATCAAACTGTGACACATAACCGTGATGAGATAATAAAACTGACGAATATGGTATCCTGCGCTGGGTGAGCGTCGAAACTGGGAGCGGGTCCGCTCCGGGATGTCATATCGAAGCTGCCTCAAGTCGGATACCCGAATCTTCTGGTCGGGTCGAATACTGCCGATGATGCCGGAATATATCGTCTGAACGATACCGAGGCGCTTGTTGTCACAACCGATTTTTTTCCACCGATTGTCGATGATCCGTACATGTTCGGGCAGATTGCAGCAACAAACGCGCTCTCAGATATTTACGCAATGGGCGGCAGACCGCTAGTTGCACTGAATATACGCTGTTTCCCCTACAAAAAAATGCCGGATGATGTCATGTATAAAATTCTTCTCGGTGGTCATGACAAAGTACACGAAGCTGGTGCGGTGATTGCCGGTGGTCATTCGGTCAAAGATTCAGAGTTGAAGTATGGTCTTGCGGTGACCGGTATTGTCAGGATCGACAGGATCATTTCAAATGCGACAGCACGCGTTGGCGACAGGATATTCCTCACCAAACCACTCGGAACAGGGATAATTTCGACTGCTATGAAAAACAGTGTCGCAAGCAGCGAAACAATCAATAATGCCATAACACAGATGGCGCAGCTAAACCGTAGTGCTGCCGAAGTTATGGCAAGATACCGCGTGTCTGCCGTGACTGATGTCACCGGATACGGATTGATCGGTCACGCGCTCGAAATGGCTGAAGCATCAGGTGTGTCAATCAGGATAGAGTCACGCAATGTGCCAATCATACCGCAGGCATTGGAACTCGCAGACAATGGTCAGCTTACCGGCGGTGGCAAAGATAATATCGCATTCTGTTCTGATAGAGTTACTATGGAAAATACCCTCTCAAATCCGATGATCCATATTCTGCATGATCCACAGACATCGGGAGGTTTGCTGATAGCAGTGCATCCGGATGATGCGACAGAGATGATGTCTGAACTTCACGATGTTTGTCCGCATTGCTCTATAGTTGGTACGGTAGAGTCCAATCAAAATAGAATTGTCATCGAATAGCAAATCCCGGCAGGTCGCCCCAGCGCATTTCGACAACAGGAAAAGAATACCGAAAGCACAGGGCTTTCGACCTGCATGGATTCACTACAAGAATTCGTGTTGAGAAATAAGTCGTCAGGAGCAAGGCTCCTGACCTGCACAAGAATCAATCAGAAATTGAAACTCAGGCCGACTTTGAACATCATATTGGAAACACCCTCAATTTGCAAAACGGTGCTTTCGCCATTATCAAGCTTATCTATATCTACATACAATCGAAATGATTTCTCTACCCCCATCGCTGATCGTGATTTCCCTGCGTAGTCATCGTTGTACATCCTGATGCCGCGTTTAAGGTGGGTGTTGCCCATGATCGATGAAACAATCATGATGAAACCGGATATTCCCAGCCAGATCAGATATGACCAGTCGAATGAATTATCAACCATCTCACCTGATGACACCTTCTGTGCATCATCTATAGTATCCAGCAAAATCAACAGAGATATCGTGGTCATCCCCAGCATGCCGATCAAAGCGAATCCATTGTAAACGAATGATTTTTTCGCCTATTTCAGAGCGGGAGGATATTCTGACATCACACTTTCAAACTCAGAGCTAAAAGACAGCCCCGAGAAGCCATAGACTGAATGCTTCCCACCATCATCCTGCGAAAACTTCAACGGTTTCAAAAATCCTTTTTTGAGTTCAATCCGTCCCGTCTTTTCCTCAGCAAATGCTGCGGGACTTACTATGGAGGAAAGAAAACTCAGCAACACTGCTATCGAGATAATTCTGAATGATCGATTCGTCAGTATATTGTTCATCCCTTACTCCTTTTTAGAATCCGAGACTTACACCAAACTGCAAAGTCATATTGGATTGCTGCCGCGCCAAAGTATTAACACCGTATCCGTTCTTGTTGTCCTCCAGCCCGAAGTAGATACCCAGACGGGGAGCCATAGTGTTTCTAATGAGTGGTTCTGTACCATCGTCGGTCTGCGAGGCAAGAGTGAAATCGGGTTTACCGATCGATGCATCCGAGGATTCATTTTCTTCACCGTCGTCTTTTTTCTCATCATCGCCGTCGCTGCTTTTCTTGACGATGATAAATACGACTGCTGCAACGACAACAGCTCCTACTGCTATGAGATATGGTGTCGCGTCAGTTCCCTCGAGTTCGTCAGAATGGTCAATCCATTTGGCAGATGCCGAAGGCACAAAGAAAAGTTGAATCACGAAAGCCAGAATTACTGCCAATGTTAATTGTCTGTTTTGGATCAGATTGAACATAGTTCACCTCCCGGTTAGACATTCAATTTGCATGACATACGTCTCATGTAGACGTGAGCCATGAGATCAATTTGCTATTCTTGTAGGTCGAAAGCCCTGTGCTTTCGACATCTTTCTCCCGGCTACCAATACCATCCGATTCCGACTGTCACGGTGACATAGTTCACGAGTACTTTGATCTCAGGATTGTCTGTTAGCGATCCGAGATCCTGGTGCATGAACTGCAACTGTGGAACAATCGCGAATTTCTGTGTGAGTCGAAATTCACCGCCACATCCGATCATCACTCCACCACCTTCATTAGTGTAATCAGCATAACCCTGACCAACATCGACTCTGAGTTGAGCCTGCGTGAACGATGGTCCTGCTTTGAGAAAGAAATATTCGGTAGGATAGAACCACACAGTGATAGTAGCATTTGAAAATGTCCATGTTGCGCTGCCGTAGAAACCCTCCTCCTGATATTCGCGTGCCCATGAGTCGCCTTCGAGTCCTATCAACCACGATGGAGCGACAGCCCAACCTATATAGAAATTGCCGGAAAAACCGCCTTCGCTGTCTGTCCCATAACCGGCAAGATCTGTTCTGAACTCCGCATTGAGCGATCCGCCTCCTGCTCCGAATCCTATAAAAAATCCATCATGATTGGCCGGTCTGAGTCCGGCAAAACTTGTAGCGGTAACCAGCAACAGGATTACGACAACAGATACAACTATACTATGGGTGTTTTTCATCGTACACTCCTATCAGTGTGATTCTATTCACTTGTAATGTGTATAACTTATGTCTTTGTTACCCACAATGCAAGCAATTCGGGGACACTATTTTGTAAAGGTATTGAATTGCAAAGATACATAAGAAACAGAAACGGTGAGCTATACAATATTCATTCTATTACTTGTGACATTTATTTATGTCGAGGTTCTTACCTCCATTGGATATGCTTATAACTACTTCCGTGTAGAAAATCCTATTTCAATTCCCAGTCTATCTGTACGAGCAGTAAGACTAAGATTCCCTGTGCGCCGTCAGGAATCCTTTCCTGACAGTCCTGAATGATGATACATAGTCGCAACCGGTAAGATTTTGAGGTCATGGAGATTATTCACATCACCATCAACATAGTATAGCAATGGCGTTATTCGAGTACTGCTGCAAGTGCTGGGAAAGATAGCATTCATTCGCCGGTTCACACCGACTGGTGTTGTATAGGGATATGACTATGACCGGGTGCCGTCAGGAAAGGATTCCTGACGGCGCACAAAAACGGCGTATAACGGTACTCAAGGATTCCTGACGGTGTACAAAATCATGAGGACATAC
>JAJRZO010000242.1 GCA_024275215.1 Candidatus Zixiibacteriota bacterium
CATCAATTGATCTGCCTGTCTCAATTATATTTCTCAACCCTACTCCCCGCTGAACAACGACAAGCGCTCCATACCGAAGTTCAGCCAGACGAATTACACCCTTGACGAGTTCGTCGAGGGCTTTATGTGTTTCATAGCGAAACATATATCTCAGGAAACGCGAGTGGCCGATTTGTGCGAGAGCGCCGCGTATTTCCGGCTGAAATACTATCACCAGGACGATAAACCCGACCGTGGCGAGGTTGCTGAAAAGCCACTTAAGTCCTTCAAGCTGAAACCAGTACGAAAGAAACGCGATGATAAGCAAAAATGTCAGGCCGGAAACTATCTGAGCCGACCGTGTTCCCCTGAGCAGCATAAGTATCTTATAGATAATAAAGCTCACCAGAGCGACATCGATGACATCGATGAGTGTAAATCTTAAGAATTCGAAGTGAAATAGTTCCATCACAACCTTTCAATGATAACCAATAATACTTCCTCAAATCACCATTGGCAAGCAGAATGGCTTCAACTGTCTGATACGATTCGGAGTCATGGCGTTAAGTGCGTGCAAGGGCATATTTGTCGGGTTCTGAGTAATGAAGACAGATTAACTTCCGATAATTATGGACAGGAAAGCATAGTTTCTCTTGCGACAACATTCGAGGAGGTTCATTAACCTCCGGTGAGGACAGACATCAAATGGAACGGAGATGCAGATGAAAACTCTGGTTCTGCCTGCAGTCAACAGCGGATACGACAGCATAATCGAGTTTCTGGAAGCGATGGATCATGAGGTCGTGACAGCAGGAGCGACCAGAATCGCTATCAAGGCAATTGAAGATGATCCTGATATCGATTTGGTCATTGCTGATGCCGCAGCATCCGGCGGTACAGGGATAGATCTCCTGCGGCATGTGAAACAGAATGCTTCTACCCGCTGGATTCCGGTAATTATGACTGCTGCCAAATGGAATCAGAGCCAGATATGTTCGTGTCTTACGAGTGGAGCCGTCGATATTTTATCGCTTCCGGTAGCCGAAGAAACATTCAAAGCCAAGGTCAATCTTGCGCTGGCGAACGGAAAACGTGTCATCCTTGTCGTCGATGACGAACCTCTGATCGTTGACCTGCTGAAGGACAAGCTGGAACTCGAACGGTGTAAGGTGCTTACTGCCAATTCTGCTGAAGAGGCGCTCAGGATTCTGGAATCCAACACTGTCCATCTTGTTGTTTCGGATATAGTAATGCCCGGCGAATCAGGGATGTACATTCTTATAGAAGTGAAACGACAATACAGTGACATCCCTGTTGTCCTGATCACAGGTTACTCAGGCAAATACACTCCTGATGATGCTATCGCGGCTGGAGCTGATGGTTATTTCAAGAAACCGTTCAACAATATCGAGATCATGTATACAATCAGGCGGATTCTGAATTCACGCCACCAGCCGGTGAGAAAACTTCCGACTTTGTGCGAGTAAGAATAGGAAATCCAAAGCACACTGCGGAACTCCGAGCTGCAAGAGAACATATTTCCGGGACGGCCTGTCTGTACCCATCGGCGGAATCGACGCTCTCTACCTGCTCAGTTTCGAGAGTAACTACAGATAGAAAAGATATGCTGTTGTAACCAGAATCGTAATGTACACGAGGCTCAGCCCACCGCCGATCTTGATATAGTCCTTCGTTCTGTATTCTCCTGGTCCCATATAAAGAGCATTCACCTGATGAGTGGGAAGAATAAACGAATTGGAAACGCCAATGCCGACGACAACCACCGCAACACGAGGGTCTATCCCGATCTGACTTGCCAGGGACACCCCCAGCGGAATCAACAAAGTACAGGCGCCGACATTTGAGATGACCATTGTAAATGCGCAACTCAGCACCGCAAGAACAATCAGCAACACCAAAGGAGACATAAAATCGCCGAGTCCAAAGACGATACCTTTCGCAAGCCACTGAGCGGTACCGGTTTGATCCACAGCCATTCCGAGAGGAATAAGTCCACCGAGCAGGAAAACTGTCCGCGTATCAATGGCTCGATATGCCTCGGAAATAGTCATGACTTTCGTCAGGATCATCCCCATAGCTCCTATCATCAGGCAAATTGAAAGCGGTATCGGGTTATATGGCCTGCCCAGAAAAAATGAACTTGAAATCACCATCAGAATGAGAGCAACCATGAAACTCACAAAAGCGCATCCTGCCTTCTCTGGTTTATGAATTTCTATCCTGGTCGGTGATGTAATGATAAAGTTCTGATGCTGTTCCTTGAGACGCTGAATTTGCTCCCATGTGCCATGAATGAGAACGCCATCACCTGAGTTGAGCGATCGGTCAGCCAGTTCTTTGTAATAGACTTTGCCATTTTGATGCAGCGCAAGAGCGTTCACTTCATATGTTTCACGGAATCCTATTTCCTTGATAGTCTTGCCGATAAACATCGATCTCGGAGAAATAACCATCTCAACAATACCGGCGTACGACGGATTAAAAAGCTTCTTCCAGAAGATTATCGGTTTTTCCCTCAGGACAAGACGGTAATCTTTAACGAACCTGGTTACCGCCTCTTTCGGACCATACACACACAGCCCGACTCCTTCCCGAAGGGTTGTTTTGGGTGCAGGGGCAATGTCCAGGAATCCCCTCTCAGCTCCCATTGCCACGATGTTGACCTGAAACTGGCGACGTATACTTGCGATGTCCTGTGGACCATCACTGGGACGATAGTCAGGGGGTACAAAGATTTCATAGGGGCCGGTGATTTCCGGGTAACAACAAACTCCTTCGTCCTGCATCATATTATCCATCGTAGCGCTCGAATCTTTCTGATTCACAGGCAGTTTCGAAAGAAGCTTCATACCGATTGTAGATAGATACAGTATGCCGCCTGCCGCCAAAGCGAGACCAACCGGCGTCAATTCCAGAAATCCAAACTTTGGCATTCCCTGAGGCAATATGTCATTGAGAAGAATCAAGGGACTGGTACCGATCATCGTCAGAGTACCACCAAGGATGGCAGCCATACCGATTGGCATGAGAACCCGGGATATGGGAATATTCAGTTTCTTTGATGTTACCGATCTGATTGCGGGAAGGAAAAGCACTGCCGCGCCAGTGTTTTGCATGACACTCGATATAGCGGCTATCAACGAAGAAAATATTACGACCAGTCTGGTCTCCCCGCGTCCAACGAACCGCATAAGAGGTAGGATAATTCTATCTACTAATCCTGTCCGATTCAGACCGAAACTGATTATCATCACTCCTATAATTGCAATAACAGCATTACTGCTGAGACCACGAAACGTTTCACTGGCCTTGAGCAATCCAAGTTCCGGAAGAAGAATCATCATGATGATCGCGACAACATCGACACGCACCCACTCAATGACAAAGAGGAAGATTGTGACCGCAACAACAACAAGCATCAACAACTTAGTCGAAAGATGAGTATCCAATTCATAAGGAATGTTTATGACACCGGCATCTTGAACTTTGTGACCGCTCTCGGTTTCCAATTCCGCCAGTATGTCCAGCACGAAGAAGTATTTCCCCGTTGCTATTCTTGAGTCAACGGAATACTGTATATACTGCGTCAGTGTGCCGGAATCGTCCCCACGCTGCGGTTTGAACCTAACCATAATTTGATGCTCTGAGCTGTTCGGGGAATTCCTGTCCATGAATGTAATACCGCTTTCCCGTGTGACAGACATCCACGCGATCACCGGAGTGGCTGATTCCCGATCCCAGTCAAGTCGGCGTCCTTCGACAATTTTCGTCGTATCAATCCTGACCTCAAGCCTGATACTGTCACGCCTTCCGGCAATCAGGGTTGGCATCGGCGGATCTATCCGAACGGATACATATGACGGGATATGGGGAATTGGATCAATGATTGCAGCGGTATTGTCAGTGTCTGATGTGGAACACATACCTGTTCCACACAATGCAGTAACGACCAGCAAAATCGAGACTATTGAAAACCATCTACGATACACTGCCAATCATCCTCGCAAGCGAACTCGCCGTCAGTGAAGGCAGGAATATAATCAAAACAAGGATTATTGAAATATATTTTTTGCAGTATAAAGTCGACAGATTAAGGACTGTATATATTTTGTATCCCGCAGATATTCAATAATGTTCTTAGAAATCTGGCTGTCGGGTTTCTTGCAGGCTTCGCCTGCTACGGAACGCCGACCTGCTCAGAAACAGAACTTTTGGGACAGCCTCTCCACATCTGCCGACCTGCTACACAATAGGCCGGACCATCTGGAGCCTGACGCCCGAATCGTGCACTTGAACATGTAAATCTCGACTTGCCGACAACCTTCCCAAAGCGAAAGTAATGGATAAGGTCAGATCAACAACCGTCGCAAGGTCCGAGACCTCCTCCAAATATGTACTGGATAAGATAAACAACGTCATCAATGTCGATCTCTCCTGAACAATCGACATCTCCAGATTCCGGGGGATCAGGTGCAGGTCCACCTCCGAATATATACTGTATCAGAAATACAACATCATCAATATCGACTTCGCTGCTGTTGTCCGTATCGCCGCATTCAAACGGGGCATTTCTATAGACGATAAACATTGCCAGAATTGTATCCACTGAAGGATTGGGAAGCCCGGAATCTTCGACAGCAATCGACAGAAAAGAAGTGTCCGCATCCTGTCCGCTGGGAATCCATGACGGTGTGCCTTCAACAGTACCTAATGTGTCGCCGGTAAATACCGTTCCAAACGGTGGTTGACCCAGGACTTTCGTCCAATAATATGGTGGTTCGCCGCCGACCGCCCAAAATCTATAGAAGTATGACTTATCAAGATAGGCGGGTGATATATCTTCATTATAACTCTGGATGTGAAGTCTCCCGTCACAGGCGTCTCCAGTGCCATCAGAATCCTCGTCGTATTGGTGAGGGTTCTGCACATAGAGACAATTGTCGCACGAGTCCCCCACGAAATCGCCGTCGACATCCTCCTGCAAAATGTTTACGAAGTATGGGCAGTTGTCATCTTCATTGAGTAAGCCATCGTCATCGATATCCGGATCACAGGCATCGCCTGTGCCGTCGCCATCGAGATCAGCCTGATCGTAGTTTGGAGCGTCAATACAATTATCGCACAGATCACCAATACTATCATTGTCGTCATCAGCCTGATCCGGATTCGCGACATCGGGGCAGTTGTCCACACCATTTGGGATACCGTCATTGTCATTGTCCTGACTGTATATCCAGTTCATCGCCGCTTCGACAACATCGTCTTTACCCTGAGCGACACCCTCCTGGGTAAGCCACACATACTCATCAACAGGGAACTCGTCATGAGTGAGATAATGTCCGGGATTGCCGACAAGCCATGCATCGGATTCCGCATAGAGTAGCCAGATACTTCCGAAAAGATTGACATAGAAGGGACTGTTGAATGCCGCCGCCGTGGACTTACCGAACACCCTGGTCATCGGATGGAGACTGACGGCAAGGGCTATCTGATCACCGGAGCTGACTGCGCCCGGACCGGTAAGAAGGGCAATCGGTTTATCGTAGAAGCTCGATGGGTTGCCAAGTATCACATAGTCTTCCGGATCGCCACTTAGTCCCATCGAGAAATGATCGTCAGGATCTAAACGCCTGTCAAAACCTACTGTGTACCGAGTTTCGTTGAATAGCATTTTCAGACCGTTATATGCAAGGTGCATGTCGCCGCCGTTATTTGCTCTGAAGTCTATAATGAGTCCTATCGTTTCGTAGTCGTTCATCAACTCTGATATTGCCTGTGACCAGAGCGTCGCTGCATTGCTGTCCCAGGCAACTTCGTATATGTAGCCTATCTTTGTACCATCAACAACGCCCCAGCTTGCCACATCATCCCATGATTCAGGCAGCTCGACACCCGGAACGGGAAGCTGTTCAGTCAGGAAGATCGGCATGCTTGCGCCATCAAGAACACTGGTGGCAAGATGCAGAGTGTCACCTGAGGAGTACTTGACAATATCGATTGTGTCAAACAAATGCCAGTTTTCACCGGCAGCCATCAGCCATGAATGAGTAAATGCCGAAGGCGAACTCCCCCACGTGCCACGTATTGGTAATTGTGCTTCGAAAAGCTGCGGACAAAGCTCTTTCCAGGGA
>JAJRZO010000243.1 GCA_024275215.1 Candidatus Zixiibacteriota bacterium
CGTCAGTCGGCGAAATGCACCAGTTAGTGGGACAGGTCGAGAGGACTTCCACGAGCGTGAAACATCGTCCTTCCATCTGGTATTTGAACGCTTTCCTGATTGCCCGTTTTGCCTGAATAATATGTCTGGGTGAATGAACTGAAACCCGTTCGATATACATCGGAGTATTGAGTGTCGCCAGCAGTTCAGCTACACGAATCGGATAGCCAACATTAGCAACATCACGACCACTTGGGCTTGTTGTCGTAACCTGTCCCGGCAAAGTTGTAGGCGCCATCTGACCGCCTGTCATGCCGTAGATTGCGTTATTGACAAAGATTGTCGTGAACTTCTCACCACGATTGGCTGCATGAAGGATCTCTGCTATTCCAATCGAAGCCAAATCTCCATCACCCTGATATGTGAAAACAATCATGTCCGGCCTGAGTCGTTTGAAACCTGTCGCAAGCGCCGGCGCCCTTCCATGCGGAGCTTCGAGAAAATCTGTGTTGATATAGTTATAAATCAGTACCGAACATCCGACAGGAGCGACTCCGACAGTTTTCTCGCGGAGTTCGAGTTCGTCCAATGTTTCCGCAACAAGCCTGTGAATTACGCCATGCGTGCAACCGGGGCAGTAGTGCGTTACGACATCCTTCAGGGATTCGGGCCGATTGAATATAATTTCGTTGCTGACGTCCATAACGTGCCTCAAGCTTTCTTCCTGCCGGAGGTTTTCCTGCCGCCGATTATCCGGCGAATCTTATCCTTGACTTCATCGGGTGTTGGCACGATTCCACCGGTGCGACCAAAGAAGTGCAACGGTTTTTTCCCGAGCACAGCTTTCTCGACATCTTCCATCATTTGAGCCGTGCTCATCTCGACTACGAGGCCTGCTTTGACATGTTTCTTCGTCAATTCATCCTTGATCTGTTTTTCAGGGAAGGGAAAAAGCGTTACAGGGCGGAACAACCCGACTGAAATGCCTTCATCAGCCAATTAGTCGATAACAGTCTGGCATATCCTCGCCATCGTACCATATGATACAATGACGATTTTGTTGGAACGAGAAACTTTGTACAATTCGAAGCGAACTTCGTTTTTTTTCATCTCTTCGTACTTCTCATGGAGAAGCCAACTGTTGTCTTCAAGCGCAGCCGGATCGAGAAATAGGGATTTAATGACATGCGGATCACGTCCGGCAGCACCTGTAGCAGCCCAGTCCTTAGGTGGAAGCTCAGGCTCTTCATATTTATCAGGGAACTCTACAGCTTCCATCATCTGACCGATCATGCCGTCACCGATCATCATAACAGGATTGCGATATTTATCGGCGAGATGGAAAGAGAGCATCATCAGATCGACTGCTTCCTGAATACTCGATGGCGCGAGGACGAGAACACGATAATCCCCGTGTCCGCCACCCTTGACAGCTTGAAAATAATCAGACTGTGCCGGCAGGATACCGCCGAGACCGGGACCGCCGCGCATGATATTGACAATCACGACCGGAAGCTGTGCGCCTGCCATATATGATATGGCTTCCTGCATGAGGCTGATGCCCGGGCTGGATGATGTAGTGAAGCATCTTTTGCCGGTCGAGGACGCCCCAAACAGCATGTTCGCTACGGCGACTTCGCTTTCTCCCTGAAGGAAGACTCCGCCAACTTCCGGCATTCGTCTGGCAAGATACTCTGCTACTTCAGACTGAGGGGTGATAGGATAACAGAAGTAATTATCGGCTCCTGCACGGAGAGCCGCTTCGGCTATTGCTTCGTTGCCTTTCATTAAAACTTTTGCCATTTATTCCTATCCCCGGTCATTGACAGCGTTAATAGTCGAACAGGCTGTAAACCTGTCCGGCAGTCCTTACTTCAATTGCCGCATCAGGGCATGTTATAGCGCATATCATGCAGCCGATACATCGTGACGGATCATGCACCTGAGCGTAGAAATAACCTTTAACAGTTATGTCTTTTGACATGGAAAGAATTTGTTGGGGGCATGCTTTAACACACAATTCGCATCCCTTGCAGTGATTCTTATCTATTGTTACAGCTGGCATATCATCCCTATCGTTTTGTGTCGCCGGTTACACCTCTTTCCCAGGGTTTCAGAAGATACCTGTCGAGGGCGAGCACGGGCACATTAACGTTCTCAAAATTGGTTTTGTCCAGCACTTCTTTCAAAGCTGACACAAAAACTACCGGCAGTCCAATCTGTTTGCTCACTTCAATCGAGAGTGTTAGTCCGTTTATGACACTTTCCGGCGTTGTATCTTCGAGCAGGTGAGTATTTGAGATTATTCCAGTCATTTTTAAGCCTGATGATTTCTCGATCTGGCTAATCATCGACAAGCAGCTTTTTATGTCTGATGTGAATGGACGGTTGGCATTTAGTACCAACAGTAGTTCATACTTCTGGCCGGAGATTGCATCTTCGAGTGATCCGAGAACTTTTGCGCCAACATCATCGCCGCCAACATCAAGAATTACGATCCCGTCATCCCGCTCGATAGTCCCGCGAATTTCAGGCAGGATAATCGGCAGGTCGGCGTGGAATTGAGCGCCTGTCGGATTGATGGGTTGGATACCGAGTTCCGAAAGTCTTTCGGCAGCTTCTCTTGATCGGAAATATGGGTTTACTATATCGAGATCGGCGATGAAAACCTTCTCTGGCTGTGACAATGCAATCTGCCGCGCAAGATTGATTGAGACCTCAGATTTGCCGCTGCCATAGCCGCCAACAATTATAAGTATCCGTTTTGAGAAAGAAGGAAGAGGGTGCTGTCCGCTAATGTCTGCCATCACTTCTTGCCGTCTTTTCTAATTCCACCGGTCGGGTTGACCATTAAGTTTACCACCTGCCCGGCATATCGCAGAATCGTAGTTCGATTCCTCGTACGATCAGCACAGTATATACGTAATGGCGACTGTGGTAGTCAAGTCGTTTTGTGAAATTCATAACAATATGTTTTCCTGATTTATTTCGGTGCGGTAAATGTCCACATTGGGGGTTGTTAAACTTCGGCATGGCAGGTACAAGCGGGTTGTGGAACTCCGATATACTGGAAATCAAGACCTTGGATGCAGCCTTTGAACAGCCATCAGAGCTGGTATTGCTCCATGTTCTGATGATTACGCCTGCCATCTACAATTGCAATACTATTGACAGCCGAATTTGGCTCGCCTATATTGCTTCGAATCAAGGTAGAGACGGCGTTCATCAGGTCGCCGCCTCCTGATAACCTGAACAAATGGTGGAGCCCCATGAATACTGAGCATCAGAAATCTTACTTGCGAAATGTATTA
>JAJRZO010000244.1 GCA_024275215.1 Candidatus Zixiibacteriota bacterium
AAGGACCTCAATATATTTACAATACTCTGGGTCTTTGTCCTCAATCTTGCGTGGATGCTTGCTCTTTCTGTTCCGATGGCCACCCTTGTCGCCACGCTGATGGCATTTGGAAGACTGACGTCCGACTTTGAAATCCTCGCGATGAAAAGCTCCGGCATTCATGTCATCACACTGATTCGCCCTGTTCTTATCGCAAGTTTGTTCCTCGCAGGGTTCATGGTCTGGTTCAACAATGAAGTTCTTCCGGATGCCAACCATGAGGCGAGAGTGCTGATGGGCGATATACGTGTGACAAGGCCAACGCTGTCGATCAAAAGCAATATCTTCCTGAATGATATTCCCGGGTATGTGATCCTGATAAAAAACATTGATCACAAAACTTCTCGTATCAGGGATGTAACTATTTTCGACCAGAAAGACTCGAAAAACCCGCGTACTATTTTAGCAAAGCGTGGCAAGCTGGAATACATCGACGGTGGCGCTATCCTGAGTTTCGAACTGGAGGACGGTGAGATACATGAGCCTGTACCCGATTCGCCCGATGAATGGCAGTGGGTCAAGTTTGAGCAACAGACTTTCAATATCAAAGATGTCAGCAGGTCCCTCAAAAAGACATCATCTTCATCATACAGAGGCGACAGGGAGAGATCATCCGAGGATATGCTCACAGAGATCCGTAAATGGCAAAACAGAATAGAAAACACACGCATAAAAGCTTTCAGGCTGATCGAAAATGAGAACCGGAGGCTGCTCGATGGCGTCACCAATGATCAGCCGGATGTGAAAGAGATGTTCTATCGAAAGGCTGTGATGCTCTCGTTTCAGAGAGCTGTTAAAATCGAGCGAGATATCAGGCAATCAATTAAGAGCATGGCGCATACGCAGGAATTGATCGACAAGTAT
Source organism: Candidatus Zixiibacteriota bacterium (assembly GCA_024275215.1). Taxonomy (GTDB): domain Bacteria; phylum Zixibacteria; class MSB-5A5; order JAABVY01; family JAHJOQ01; genus JAJRZO01. The sequence continues at coordinate 904 of JAJRZO010000244.1, forward strand.
CTTCTCGAAGTGCACAAGAAATACTCGCTGCCGGCGGCATGTTTCGTGTTCGTACTGGTCGGAGCGCCGCTCGGGATCCTTGCGAGGCGAGGCGGCATGGCGATTTCTGTCGGCATTTCCATTGCGCTGTTTATCGTCTACTGGGCGTTTCTGATTGGCGGGGAGGAACTTTCCGATCGCGGATTCATCTCACCGGCGATTGCTATGTGGGCTGCAAATATCCTGCTGGGAATTGTCGGGATAGTCCTGCTTTTCAAGGTTATGACCGAGAAAAAACTCATCGTGGAATTTATCAAACTTTTCCGCAGGTCTGATTGATGTTCAAAGTCCTCGACAGGTATATGCTCAAGTCGTTTTTCAGGGCTGCGCTGATATCGATACTCGTATTCCTGCTGATCTATCTGATAATTGACGTCATAGAAAACCTCGATGATTACATCGACAACAATGCTGCATTCAAAACTGTAGTTCAGTATTATATCTACTATTTCCCATTCATTATCATACAGGTAACACCGGTCGCTGTGTTGCTCGGTTCGATGTTCACAGTTGGCCTGATGGCGCGGCGAAATGAACTCCTTGCACTGAGTTCTTCCGGTGTCAGCCTGTATCGTATCGCCAGGCCGCTGTTGTTCGGCGGGTTGATGATCAGTGTGGCAATGTTTTTCTTTTCCGACAGGGTTGTCCCCGAAGCCAGCAAACGTAAGCTGGAAATCAGGTATGGTGAAATCGAGAAAAATCCCGACTACGGCAAGGAAAACATTCACGGGCTTTTGTATCTTGGCGAGAAGGGGAGAATATTCAAGCTGCACAGCTACAATCCATCGACAAATACTGCGACCCGGGTCGAGATATTTACTATCTCAGATAATCGACTCTCGAGTAAACTCGACTGTGAAACAATGCAATGGGAGGACACGATCTGGGTTGCAACAGATGGCGTGCTGCGAACTTTCTTATCCGACAGCAGTCAGGTCGGTTCAGAGTCAGTATCAGAATTTGATACACTCTATCTGACTGACATATCAGAAAAGCCTGAGAGATTCGAACATTCCGAAGTGATTCGCAAGGGCAGCAACCAGAATCTTGGCTTTGACATGTCGATCGAGGAACTTGCGAAGACGATAGATTATCGACGCAAGGCGGCAATCGAGACCACGCGCGAGGAAGTCTTTTATCACATCAAGTTTTCATTGCGGCTCGCCAGTTTTATCATAGTGTTGCTTGCTGTCCCGCTTGCATCCGACAAACGACGCGGTTCTGTCGCGATTGGGTTTGCATTTTCTGCCGGGATTGCATTCTTTTACATTCTGCTGTTCAAAGTAGGTCAAAAACTCGGCACTGAGGGAACAATCCCGCCTGCTATTGCAGCATGGGGCGTAAACGGAATCTTCTTCATTGTCGGGTTGTTCCTGATGTGGAGAGCGAGAAAGTGAATATCTGACACTGTGATCGTTGTGTCTTGCCTTGTCTGTTTCAGTGAGCTGCGGATGTGGAGAGGTTGTTTCGACAATGCACGCCTGACATAAAACTCGTAATGTTACTCCCGCGCAGGCGGGAGTCTATTCTGACAACTTATATATTCAATAGATTCCCGTCTTCACGGGAATGACAATAACATTCATCATCCCGACTTTCGTCGAAATGACACGTTAAGCCGCAGGTCAGGCTCATCTGGAGCCTGATGTATGGTCTTTCACGCCCCAAGTGGGCATGACCTACGGAATATTGGCATTACTTTTCTTTATGATTTATATCGTTGTTTGACGTGATGCCATATTTCGTGAGTTCTTCATCGAGCTTCGCACTGTTGGGATAACGGCCTGTAAACCAGAGCCAGAACCGTCGTCCCAATGTCTGTTGCTTGAGATACAACTTCAATTTCTTGTCATATTTTTTTTCTTCGACCTTCAGCTCTGCGTCATGCTTTTCGATCAGTAATAACAATCGCTCGACATTGTCTCGATTCTCCATCAATTCGCGAAATGTGTCATAATGCTTGATGGAGAACAGCGTTTGAACAATCGGCTCGAAAAAGACCATCGCCTGCGACCCGATAAAACTAAGCGGCTTCGCGGTTTCAAGAGCCATTATCGCAGGCACAGCCATACGCCAATGAACAACTTTCTTCGCAACCTTCTCGAGAACCTCACGCTGTTCGGGAGTCAGTTCACCCTCAGGATCGACATCCGGCTGCGCGCCCGGTATCATGTCCTTAAGACCCATCACTCATCCCCTTGATTTTCGACTCGACGAGCGCCATGATCTTGTCCCTGTCGGAATCCCCGAAACGCAGATAGATGCCGCGAAAGTTTTCGAGCCTCGAACGAACGGCAAACGGTGATAGCAGAACGCCATTTTTGTCTTTGTAAAATGATCTGTACTGAGACCACCCTTTCCTGAT
>JAJRZO010000245.1 GCA_024275215.1 Candidatus Zixiibacteriota bacterium
CTACGCGATTGTACGCGATCTGTCGGTCGAGTTTGACACCGGCCTTACTATTCTGAGTGGAGAAACAGGCGCGGGAAAATCAATACTCGTTGGCGCTCTTAATCTGATTCTCGGCGAACGTGCCTCAAGTGAAGTGGTTCGGACGGGGGAAGATATTGCGGTTGTCGAAGCTGAAATATCTGATATGCCTGATGCCACATGTAAAGTTTTGCATGAGCTGGGGATTGACCTCGACGGTGACACACTTCTGCTCAGACGAGAGGTTCAGGCGAAAGGATCATCGCGTGCTCTTGTCAACGGACGTATGATTCCGTTGTCGAGCCTGAAACTGATTGGCTCCACAATGTTCGATCTTGTCGGACAGCATCAACAACAATACCTGATTACTGTCGATCATCACATTGAATTCCTTGACAGTTTCGCAGAGCTGAGATCACTCAGATCAAAAGTTTCTGAGCTTTTCGATCTGCGATCAGGACTTAAACATGTGCTTGATGAGATGCGGTCTAACGCGCAACATAACAACGATATGATGGAGTTGTATAAATTCCAGGCACAGGAGATTGAGCAGGCAGAATTGTCTGTTGAAGAAGAGGAAGAATTGAATACCGAAAAGCGTGTTCTCGAAAATGCTGACAGGTTGAGAACTGCTCTCGGTTTTGTGACAGACAGTCTGTCGATTTCTGACGATGCGATTTCTGTCAGGCTGTCTCAGTTAGAGAGGATGATTCAGGAGATTGTGGAAATCGACCCGGGACTTAAAGCATCACTTGAAGGTGTTGCGGGGGCGAGGTATGTGCTTGAAGATATAAGCCAAACGCTGGCATCGAAAGCAGAAAGCACACAAGCCGATCCCGCACGGCTGCAGGAAATCGAATCGCGTCTTGATGTCTACTACGACCTGAAGAAAAAATACGGCGGTTCTATTGAGGCTCTTAATGAATACTATGCCAAAGTGAAATCTGAGCTTGGATCAAATGAAGACCTGTCGGAACAGATTGTCCAAAAACAAAACGAGCTTCGAGATGTTGAAAGTAAACTCTCAGATGCAGCAGTCCGGTTATCGAAAAAGCGTGAAGAAAATGCTGCGAAGCTATCGAAACGGGTTGAAAAAGAATTGTCTCGTCTCGGTATTCCGAAGGGGCAATTCGAGGTGCGACTAACCAGACGGGAGGATGACTCCGGGCTGGTCGAACTGGACAATCGCCGGTATTGTGTCGAGCGAGATGGCATCGATGTTGTTGAGTTCTATTTTTGTGCGAACAGAGGAGAGGAACTTCGCCCGCTCGCGAAGATTGCCTCAGGCGGAGAGTTGTCGCGTGTGATGCTTGCGCTCAAGAGTGTCGGCGCTGCGAGGAAAAAGCTCGAAACGCTGATATTCGATGAAGTCGACTCAGGTATTGGGGGCGAGGTGGCTTCGGCTGTTGGCCGCAAATTGCGAGAGTTGTCAAAGAAGCATCAGATTATTGTCATCACGCATTTGCAGCAGATCGCAGCTGCGGGCGAGCATCATTTCTGCATCTACAAAGAAAAATCGGATGGTCGCATGGTGACCAAAATACGCAAGCTTTCCGACGACGAACGCCGCGACGAAATCGGTCGCATGCTCTCCGGTGACAAGCTGACAAAGACATCATTGAAACAAGCTGATGAATTGCTTGGAGAATTTGATCGATCGTAGCTCATGCCACTCCTGAAAAATTGACACTTCTTGTAGGTCAGGCTCACTTGGAGCCTGACGCTTGTCTTCACGCTCCGAGTGAGCGTGACTTACATAATGTTCTCTCGACTCTTTATGTTGACCGTATGTACACGATTAGTTAATTTCGTTTGAAACACGGGAGACATACGAATGCAACTCCTCGAAAATGTATATAACTGGGCATATCCGGGCTTGCCGAATATAGTCGGAATTGTACTCGCACTGATTCTGCTTTATGCCGTGCGGGCGATTCTGAACAAGCGGTTCAAGGGCAAACTCGAATTCAGGTTCAGGCGTCAAATTGCGACAATGATCCTGACACTGATTGCACTGTTTGTGGTTATTCTACTGCTTCCGGTTTCTGAAACATCGCGCGGACAGTTGTTGAGCCTTCTCGGAATATTGTTATCCGCTGCGATTGCGCTCTCATCGACAACACTGCTCGGCAATTTGATGGCCGGCATGATGCTTCGCGCAATTCGCAATTTCCGTGCAGGTGATTTTGTCGAAGTCGGCGAGCATTTCGGACGAGTTTCGGATCGCGGTCTGTTCCATATCGAGATTCAAACTGAGGATCGCGATCTTACAACATTGCCTAATCTTTATCTCGTAACACATCCGGTGTCGGTGTCAAGGTCGTCCGGTACGATCATCACAGCGACAGTTTCTCTTGGCTATGATGTCCCGCGCCGCAGGGTCGAGGAATTGCTGCTCGAAGCTGCGGCAATGGCTGAACTTCAGGAGCCGTTCGTACAGGTAGTTGATCTGGGAGACTACTCTGTGACATACCGAGTCGCGGGTCTGTTAACTGAGGTCAAACAGATAATATCAGCCCGGTCGAAGCTGCGTCAGATGATGCTCGATTCGCTGCATGATGGCGGCGTCGAGATAGTCTCACCGACATTTATGAATACACGAGCACTCGAAAGGGGACAAGTGTTCATACCTGTCAATGACAAAACGACGAAAATCAAAGAGCCATCTTATACATCAGCGCCGGAGGATGTCGTCTTCGACAAAGCCGAAAAGGCTGAGTCTATCGAGAGACTCAAAGAGATGTACGATGAGATGAGCGATAAGATCAATGCACTGAAAGACCAAATCGAGAGCGCAGCGCTTGACAAAGACCGCGATGCACTCAAGTCAGAACGATCACGCCTTAAAGAGCGAAGAGAAAGGCTCGCGGAGATAATTAAGAAGAGGGAAGAAGAGAAGAAAAAATGAGTAAGCTCACATGGCCTCCTGCTAATCTGTTTTCCAAAGAGGGACAAAAAAGGATAGTCAAGTAGCGTAGGAGTGCCCACTCCTGCGAAATTGGCTAAACTCAAGACAAACCCACCCGCCGTTTCACTCTGGGTGGCTACCGGTTTATTAGTTGAAACAACAGGAACCCGGATAGTATGCCATTAAAGAGAATCTGTTCGATTATTCCGGTATGGATAATCATTCTGATCGTATTACTTTTAACCGGCTGCCATAAAACCACAGACACTAAAGAAGCACCCGAGTCCGGACTTTTTACAAAAACTATTGTTGTAGATGGAGCAACAAGAAGATATGCTTGTTACATACCGAAAGAATTAGGCGATTCACCACACCCATTGATCTTTGAATTACATGGGGGTGGTGTTTACATTGAAGATATGACCGGCGAAAGCGGGCACAAAACACCTTACAAACTATGGATGAATATTGCTGATGATGAGAAATTCATTGTAATTTATCCTGAAGGCCTAAATGGTTCCTATGGAAAACCAACCTGGCACGATTGCAGGGGAAATGCAACCGTATATTCAAATGCAAATGATGTTCATTTCATCTCAACATTGATTGATGAAATATCATCTTCATATAATATTGATTCTAACAGAATTTATGTCTCCGGCATCTCTAATGGCGGGCTTATGGCTTTAAGGCTTGCTGTGGAATTATCTGATAGAATTGCAGCCGTTGCGGCAATTGCGGCAGCCATGCCTGACAGCTCTGAATGCATCGCACCTCTCAACCCTGTTTCAGTATTGTTTATGAATGGCACGGCGGACAACCACCTCCCGTACAACGGCGGCATGTTGTCAAATCCTCCCGCTCCTGAACACGGTTCGGTTTATTCCACTGAAGAATCAGTAAGAATATGGACAATCTTTGATCAAACTGTAACTACACCTATTGTCTATGATTTCCCTGACCTGGATACAGATGACAGCAGTACTGTATCCAGATACACCTATTCGAACGGCATTAACAACACAGAAGTGATTTTATACAAAGTGATTGGCGGTGGACATTCTGCGCCAAGCAACCAGGAACAATACTCCCGGTTGTTTGAATTGTATTTTGGCAAACAGAACCACGATATTGAAATGACAGAAGAAGTCTGGAAATTTTTCAGGAATAAGAAACTGTAGTAAATAATATTATCGTTTACAACTCGATTTTGGGTCAAAAACATAATCTTTGTTGCAATAATAATATCGGAACCACCGGGGTGTTGACCCACTAAGATCAACAAAGGTTGTCGAGATGATTCGTAACCTCTGCATAGTAGTCCACTCATTCTTCTTCTGGGGAAAATCCGGTTCTCGACAGACTTGACTATCGCCATCACTGTATATATACTGCCCTGAAATATTTAGCAATGGAGCGCATGAATGAGTTCTCTGCAAAGATTGATAATTCTCTCCGGTCCATCAGGTTCAGGCAAAGCTACATTGCTGGATTATATTACCAGCCACACAGACATCAAGAGAGTAGTTACCTTTACAACACGCGACCCGAGACCGGGTGAAGTTGATGGCGTCGATTATCATTTCGTGGATTGGGATACATTCGACCGCATGCTTCGTGATGGCGATTTGGTCGAAGCTGAACGTGTTTATGGCGATTTCTATTATGGTTCGCCACGTGATATTTTCGCGGGAACCGATGGCGATGTCATCATGGAACTCGATACCGAAGGTGCGAGAAACTACAGAAGACATTTCGAGAATATTCTCACGATATTTATCCTCCCGCCGAGTATTTCAATTCTCATCGACAGAATCGAATCGCGTCACAAGGAAACAAATTTCCGTGGACGACTACGGTCAGCAATTCCGCAGTTGGAAGCTGCAAAGGAATATGATTATATCGTCATCAATGATGATGTCGAGAGAGTAGGCGCGGAGATAATCGATTTTCTGAAAACCGGACGGGAAGACAAGAAGCGCCCGGAGAAACTTGCCCTTGCTCAGAAACTAATCCGAGAACTCGCAAATCTACGGTAATCGCGCACCGATTCGGCTGATAACAGCAGCGGCTATTCTTGAACCTATCATGGATGAACAGACCAGATCGAATCCGAGCGTCAATCCTCTGAGGACTCCAGCAGCATAAGCATCACCCGCTCCGGTCGTATCGACGACATGTCGCACTTTCAAAGGCGGTGTCTCAGTTAAATCCTTCTCGTCAGCGACCAATGCGCCTTTCGGACCTGTTGTTATACAGACCATGTTTGCTTTGGCTCTCAGATATTCGGAAGCATCAAAGGCAGTATCTGCGCCGGCGACAGCCTTCGCTTCGTCTTCGTTACAGAACAACAGATCGACATATTCTGATGTTATTCGATCGAATTCATCTCGATAAGTAGCCGCCATAAATGGATCGCTGTATGTGAATGCAACTTTTACATCATGTTTTTTTGCAAGCTCCATCGCATGGATAGACGCATCTCGCGCATTGTCAGCCGACCACTGGTAACCTTCGACATAGAGAAAACTTGATTGCCTGATTATCTCTTCATCAATATCATCGCGTGACAGATCGCTCGAAACTCCAAGATGTGTAAGCATTGAGCGTTGTCCGTCAGGTGTAATGAATGATACGCAGGTTCCTGTGATACCGTCAGCAAAGTTGGACTTGAATCTGACACCTGCTTTTTCAAGGTCATCTACATAGAACGCTCCGTTCTTATCGTTGGCGGCTTTGCCAGTGAATGCCGCTCTTCCTCCGAGGTGTACCAGTCCGACGATGGTGTTTGCTGCCGATCCGCCGCTGCACATCTCGAACCCGCCGGGAATGTCTGTCAACTTCTTGTCTGTTCCCGGAACATCAACAAGTGTCATCGCGCCTTTGGTGATCCCGTTGTGCGTAAGGAATTCATCATCGACAAAGGCAAGAAAGTCAACCAGCGCATTCCCGATGCCATAAACGTCGTATGTCATGTTCCCTCCATTCCGGCTTGTTTCACACTAATAGCGAAGAGATGGGTGTGCGTCAACCAGAATGAAAAAGTCGGCAGTCTGATTACACAAATCAAGGCTCCATACGTCATACATATAATTGAGACTGTCTGGAACTTTTGCAATAGTCTTGTAGGTCATGCCCCTCGGGGCGTGACATCAGTATAACATCACTCACTGCTTTCCCGGTTATTGCAAGAGGTGCTGGATTTCCTCGTTCGGGTTTGTTAAAAAGCCTTGCGGAAATGACGTGTCTTGATTTATTGGGATAGTCTGGAATAGTCACTTTTAGTTGAGGAGTTAAGATGAAAGGCAGATTATGTTTTGCTATTGCCTTGATGGCTTGCCTCGCCGTTTTTGTTCCGACGATTAACGCTGATGTCGAGCCGCCAAATGAAATGAACTGTGTCCACAACTACGGCAATGTAGGGTTCTGTGTTTCGAACTGGGGATTTTTTGGCAGCGAGGATGGAGCGCAGCAGGATTGCGAAACCGGACTGCCCGCAGAATCATTTGAGTTTCCTACTGGTTCTGAAGTCGAGTATTTGTTCTGGGGTGGCCTCTGGATAGGAGGTGTTGTTGGTTCTGATACGCTCGTGTCAGTCGGTGTCGATGGATGGCAGCTCGCAAATGAACTCTATCCGTGCGCCGATGATACGTTGTCGAAATGCAGGATAGAAAAACGTTCGACAAGACCGGGAGATCAGTACTTTCATCCTGACGCAGCTTCAGACCTGGATATGATTGCGTTCTATACGGATACGCTGAACGATCCGGCTTGGACACCAGCAGACTGGACAGGACGCCCGTATATTCCACTCAATATAGACATAAAGCAGCATAGCCATAGCTGGTCAGGCCCTGATTCAAACGAATTCGTGATCATCGAGTTTGAAATCACCTCTATTGACGCCTCACCGATTGACAGCGCATATATCGGAGTGTACATTGATGCTGATATCGGTCATAAGTCTAATATTGACAAGTATAATGATGACATTTCCGGCAGCAGGATGTTCCGTCCGGGTTTCTCCTTCAATGATACGATATTCTGTGCCTGGTCGGCAGACAATGATGGTGATCCTGTCGATGGGAACTGGGAAATTGAAAGCCCTCGTGGTGTTCTTGGCGTTGCACCGCTTGGACCGGTAGCGCACAATTCGACAGTCTGTTTTAATTTCTGGACTTCAAACGGAGCTTCACAACTTGACTGGGGTCCTTGGCTTCAGTCCAATGACAGCATTTTCGATTTCCTTACAGGTGGACTCGGAACTCCGGATGGTGACCGTTCCAAGTACTTTATGATGAAGAATGGAGAGATTGACTACGATCAACTGGAGGCAGCAGTTGACCACACCTCTGAGGGCTGGCTTCCACCTTCACAGTATGCATCAACTTTTGCAGATGGGAACGACACACGTTTTCTTTTGTCCTTCGGCCCTTTGTACATTGGTACAGACACTCCGGCAAGATTCGGCGTAGTGTTCGCTGCGGGTCACGATTTTCATGTCAACCCCACAGATTACAGCGACCTCTTTGACCCCTCCAATCCCGGACCCTACCAGGAATCGCTTGACTTCTCGAGTCTCGAAGGCAATCTGACAATGGCTCGTCACCTGTACGACAATATCAATATGGGTGATGTGACATGGAATGGGATCGTCGATATTGACGATATAGTTGAATTGATAGGCTACATTTTTCTTGGTGCGCAGAATCCTTCATATCTTCCAGTGTGCGATGTCAACTGCGATGGTACAATCAATCTGCTCGATATTATTGGAATCGTGAACTATGTCTTCAGGGGAGGACCAATGCCGACAGGAGGTTGTATCGACTGAAAATAGAAAGGTCGTAATCTAAAAGAACATTATGGGCCTGACTGGAGTTGAACCAGTGACCTCGCGCTTATCAGGCGCGCGCTCTAACCAACTGAGCTACAGGCCCAAGCAAAATACCGTTCAGTGATTATAGAAACTCTTCTGAGAATGTCAACCGATTTTTCGATGACATCGCAGGGCTGTTTCTGACAATTATCATTTGCTCAAATTCTCAAGCTGGAACATCACATCTTTTGCGCCCTCGGCCACCTCATAATAATTCATACCTGCGAGAGAGAAAACGCCCGTTTTGTATTGAGTATTTCCCTGCGCCTGTTGCATCTTCAGATCAACTATTCTTCTGCGGATGCCCTGATAAAACTTGTCCTTAGCCAGTGTCGGTTGCAGACTCTCCGAAATGGTTATCGCAGAGTCGAGCAGTGTTGCCGCTGAAACCTTTAGACTTTCGACCTGTGCTTCATAATACTTCATCAGCACAGCGACAGAATCATTCGCCCAGTTGAGAAGAGAGTCCGAAAAGATCAGTAGCCGCTTTGCATGCTCGTATGAGCCGCCGTTTTCAGATTCTTTCAGTCTGGTAATCTCAATAGATGCAGACTGGAAAGAATCATTTACCATAGCATAGACTTTAGGCATATATCTGTCGAGTCGTTGTTTCTCGACTGATCTCATCTCGCCACTGACTTTCTCAAGTAATTCATCGGGCGGATTGCCGTCACCGCTGCCACCTTTGCCACAGCCGGAGATAATTCCAGCAGCGATCAGCATCGCAAACAAGAACTTTGTATATAGTTTCACCTGTCCATCTCCATGAAATAGTATTGAGTAATATCACCTTGATACAACTATGAGGGATGGCAATGCAAACACAAGTAAAATCTATCGCGATGTCGCAGTTGTCCGTGCTGAAGCAACTCTTTTGTTGTCTTTTGGTTCTCCGTGAGTTGGAAGGTACACTGAGATCACAAATCCCCGTTTATCCGGTTTGCTCAGTTAGATACGACCTTTCATCCCTGTAACGAGTTTCCTGACCGTACATAGTCCCAGCCCGTTGCCATCCTCTTTAGTTGTGAAGAACGGCGTAAACACTTTTTCCCTGATTTCATTTGGAATCCCCGGCCCGCTGTCGCAGACTCGTATAGCGGTGAATCCTGCCTGTTCATCGGTAGTTTCAATTTGAACAACACCACCTTCCGGGCATGCCTCGATTGCATTGATAATCAAATTCGCCAGCACCTGTCTGACAGCAAGCTGATCAGCCCATACAGAGTTCGAGGCTGTATTCAAGCGAGCAATCAGAGTCACACCTCGTTCTTCAGCGAGAGCCGACAGGCTGTTGATCTGTTCGTCAATCAATGTCGGAAGGCTCACCCAGGAGTTGTCAAAACTTGTTGGCTGAGCGAATTCAAGGAATCGTGTAAGCATCTGCTCGGTTGCAGCGCCCTCTCGAGCGATGGATTCCGCCGCCTGCCTGAGCTGTGGATCGTCCTTTGACATTTTTACCATCAGTTTACCATAGCCTGTGACAGCAGTCATCGAGTTTCGCAACTCGTGCGCGAGACCGGCAGCGGTTTCACCAAGCGCCGCCATCTTGTCTTTGTATGCAATATCCTTTTGCAGTTGTTTTATTTCAGTCAGGTCGGTCATTATGACTGTCGCACCGATTTTCCTGCCAAATTCATCGCATATAAGCGTCGTCGATACGCCAAGTGACACTTTATTTCCATCAACTCCACTGATTTCGAATTCGATCCGAGATGCATTGATTTCATCGTTCAGGGTCTCCGCGATCAACTCGACAAGTCTCGGCGTCGCGACAAGTATTTTGTTGTAGTGGCAACCGAGGGCATCCGCTTCACCAATGCCAAGGAGCTTCTGAGCAGACAGGTTGAAATTCGTGATTATGCCTTCTCTGTCACAACTGATGAGTCCCGAGGCCATTCCTTCGAGAATATACTCATTGAATTGCTCAAGCCTGTCAGCCCGCTTCTGTGTTTTGTGATACAACTCCTGAAGCCGCTTTTCCTTTTCTCGAAGTTCTTCGATCATTCTCTGAAATGTCGCAACTATCTGCTCGACCGATGAATCGAGCGACTTGTCCGGCAGATTAGC
>JAJRZO010000014.1 GCA_024275215.1 Candidatus Zixiibacteriota bacterium
CGAATTGTAGATTTGTGGCTGCGGATGCCGCGCGTTATCTGCAGAAGCTGGTTCAGGGTGATGCGAAATTTGACAGGGTAATCGTCGATCCACCGAGAGCAGGACTTGGAAATAAAGTCGTTCGGCGGCTTGCGAGGCTAAAAACGCCTTTGATCGTATATGTCTCCTGCAATCCGTCTACTCTGGCGCGCGATTTGGAACAATTCCGGCTCTGGGGCTACAGCCTGAAAGACTGCATTCCAGTCGATATGTTTCCCCAGACCTATCATGTAGAAACTGTCAATCGCCTTGAAAAAGATTGATTTGTGGGCAGATAGTGGTTTTTTTGTCTCTATCTGCAGGATAGAGTTGAATTTTAGCTTTATCATTCCGATAATAGTAGCAAAACGGAACCGTTCACAAACGTTCGCAGAGTAGCATGATTAAATTACTTCACACCGCAGATGTGCATCTCGGCGTCAAGCTGACCGGACTCGGTAAATCCGGTGACAAAGTCAGAGCATCGCTGAAAAGATCATTTTCGGATATGATCGATGCAGCGATCGAAGAGAAGGTTGACGCTTTCCTGATCGCGGGTGATCTCTTCGATTCCAACCGAGTATCCAATTCGCTGATCAGATTCGCAATGAGCGAAATAGAAAGGCTCGGGGAGATACCGTGCGTGATCCTTCCCGGAACTCACGACTGCCTCGAACAGGGAGCGGTCTATCTCAGTCTTGATGAAAACGAGATACCGGATAATCTGAAGATATTCACCGATCCGGATGATTCTGTTATGCGTTTCAAGGATATTGATCTGACGCTCTACGGTATGCCGAATATGTCGAGACGCTCGAAAAAGAACCCGATCACGTCTCTAAAACGTCTCGAAGGTGATGGTAAACATGTCCTTCTCGCACATGGATCATACATGATTCCGGAAAAGACCGCAGAGGATGACCACCCATTCGGACTGGATGATATAGACAATTCCGGCTTTGATTATATCGCCCTCGGTCACTGGCATTCGTATTTTGAACTGCCAACAACCAGCACCAAAGCGGCATATTCCGGTGCGCCCGAGACTGTCGCGTTCGATCAGACCGGAGCGGGAAATTTCCTTATAGTCAAACTGGACCAGGGGGTAGAACTGGAAAAGCGCCATGTTGGCAAAACAAACTGGCAGGAAATCGAATTGTCCACAGCCAGTTTCAAATATACGATTGAGGTCGAGCGGGAACTGCAGAAATATGTCGGGGAAGACAATCTGGTGAGATTGAAACTCACCGGAATCGCTTCATCGGAAACAATTATCAGTCTTGATGAACTCCAGGAGAATTTGAAGGACAAATTCCTTTACTTCGGCGTCATAGATGCGACTTCGGCAGTTCCGGATGACCTGAAAAAACTGAATCTTCCAAAAACGACAATACTCGGCCAGTTTATCAGTCAAATGACCGATGAAATCGATTTGACTCAAGACCCCGATGAGAAAGCGCTCCTTACGGAAAGTCTCAAGACTGGTTTTGCGATGCTTTCCGGCAAGGATGTGCTGTAGGTAACGCCATGCGAATTGAGAAATGTGAAATAAATCGTTATGGCAAACTGAAATCGTATTCCGCTGATTTCGGTGCGGGCATAAACCTTATCAAGGGTCCAAACGAAGCCGGTAAATCAACTCTTGTGGATGCATTGACCGACGCTCTTTTCGAAAATCCAAAGACAACACGGAAAGAAATCAAAGCACGCACAAGCTGGGGATCCGAGCAGGATTTTGAGATCAATCTTGAGTTCGAGTCCGAGGGACTGACATATACATTGTCGAAAGATTTTGAATCGGGCGATATCAGCCTGCTGAAGCATTCATCGGGAGAGACAATCGAAGATCGCAAAAGAGTCGATTCGCTCGTAGCAGGCAGCCTTGGACTTTCCAACAAAGAGGTTTTTCTCGCGACCGCCTGCATCAGACAGGATGAAATGGCCAGAATATCCGATTCGCCCGAAGCTATCAAGGACAGGCTGGAAGCGCTTATCACGGGCGGCAAAGAGGAAGTGCTTGCATCCAGGGCAATTAACAAAATCAACGCAAGTATCAAGGCACTAACAAAAGATGGTCCCAAGAATAAGGGTGAGATTCCAAAGCTCCAGATCACCAGAGACGAACTGAAATACGAACTTGACAAGGCGAAGAGAGAGATTGATTCCACAAGCGGCAACAGGGCGAAGCTCAGGGAAATCAGAAGCAACCTCGCGCGTGTTGTCGAAGAACTCAAAGTCAAGTCGCTCCAGAGCGAAAACTCCAGGCGGGCGCTTCTCGTCGAAGACAGGGTCGCGGAGCTTGAGGATAGATTCGGAGACCTGAAATCCCGGATCAACATTGTCGAGAGATCAGAGCAAATTGTCAAAAAGCTGCGTGAGGAAATAGCAGAGCTTCCAATAATCGACAAATCTGATCTGAAAATAGCGGAAGACCAAAGTGTGAAGATCGAATATCTTGAGACGAAGAAAACTTCTACCGAAAGTGAAGTCCGGGAACTGACAGAAAGAATCGATCTTTCCAGCCCGTCATTTGCGATCAAATTGATGACTATCCTGTCATTAGTCAGCTCCGGAGCAGCTTTCTACTGGTACAAATTCACTGGTACGGCGGATGTCAACTTCCTGATCGGTTCGGGAGCAGCTATCGCATTGTTCAGTATTTGCGCTTTCATCTGGTGGAAAAGAAACCGGAATTGTGTCGAGATCAAGACACAGCACACATTGAAGAAAGCTCGTCTCGATGAGATGCTCGAAGATATCAAAGCGGCTCAGATATCGATTGACACTGTACTCGACAAGTATGATTTCGAGGATGTCGAATCGCTGCGCAGAAGTTTTGAAAGACGATCCGAACTTGAGAAAGAAATCAAAAATGAACTCCATCGCTATGATGAACATCTCAGCGACAAGAGTCTGAAAGAAATCGAGGATGAACTCAGGGAAGTCACGAGAGACCTTGCTGTCGAAAGTGAGAAATGTCGTGAGCTGAAAATCTACTCGATGAAACCGGATGAACTCGCCGAACTTGAGAACTCGGTCAAGGCGCTGGAATCGGGAAAGAAAAAGCTCGAATCCGATCTGATCACTATCGAACGTCATCTTGATTACGATGAATCGGGTATCGAACATCAGGCATCTATCGAAGAGCGCATCGAGGAGATAGATTCATTACTGGCTCGCAAGAATCGCCGCCTGCAGGTGCTCGAAAAAACCAGAGATTTCATCGAGAAAGCACGTAAGGATGTTCTCAAATCGACATTGCAGCAACTTGATGATGAAACCTCACAGATTCTCGGCGAAGTGACCAGCGGCAGATATTCCAAAGTCCGGTTTGACAGGCAAAGTCTCAGATTCGAGGTATATTCCAGCGAGCGTGAGGATTGGGTCGATCCGCAGGGAAATCTTTCGCGCGGCACAGTCGATCAGCTCTTCCTTGCCGCACTGCTCGCGCTTGTCAGGATAATCTCGGAGGAGAAACATCCGGTTATAATACTCGACGATCCGTTTGTCACATTCGATGAACAACGCCGAAACAATGCGCTCGATGTTCTGAAACGACTTGGCGACCGCTATCAGATATTTCTGCTGACATGCCACGACCATTATGACGGTCTGACTGAAAATGTGATCCAACTCGCCTGAATAGCCTCAAAAACACGATTTCCCTGAATCATTTCCGTATTGTTTTTGTCTTAGCTATAAAGAGTTTGGGTATTCAAATCGATTTCAAGCGGATTTGATCGTGAATATTGAAAGACATTTTATCAAGACCCTCTCGCTACAAATTAGAATTGTGTCTGTTCTGATCGTGCTGATTCTGAGTCGGGCGATATTTCCTCAACCTGTGATGGCAACAAATGAAGTCCTTTCCGCACAGTTAGGACTGCCGGTTGAATCCAGGAACTCCGGTTTTCATCAGTATGATCTGACATACAGAATGGACTTGCCGTGGCATTCGAGCGATCGGGTTTTTACTGATCTCAGGTTCACCGGCGGAATGCTCGCCGATGATTATGATCGGGGAATGGTATTTTCTGTCGGGCCGACACTGGGCATAAATATGCGGAAAACCAGAATGGTATTCCTGATCGGAAGCAGCGTGACTGCACTTGGTGTGAGCCGATTTGAGACTCGCAATCTGGGCGGCAAACTGCAATTTACCAGCCATGTCGGAGTCGGAGTTCATATAACCGATCATGTAGGTATGATGCTGGGAGTTCAGCATATGTCCAATGCAAGCCTGCATAAGCCAAATCCCGGTTTGAATATGTTCAGTATCAGATTATGCCGGCTGTTGTAGTAATAGTATGAATGAGTTATTTGTGCTGTTGGGGCTGTACCCCAACTGATTCACAGAAGCACAGCAAACGGGGCGGGCATTTCACCCGCCCCGATTCGATGCTGCCAGCATTAGGTGGCTCACTCTTTGGAGTGAGAATTTCGTAGGTCATGCTCACCCGCTATGATGAAAGTCAAGTGTCCATACAAATGTGTAAATTGGTGTATCCTCAGTGTACACAGTAGCCGTGAGGCCGTGTATTGAGTATATTACATTGCAGACAATTACAACACATTATCCGCAGCCTCACAGCCCCTGCGAGCACTTGAGGTGGGTTTTTCAACATGCCCTTGATCCGGCAGACAGTTCAGGATTCGAAGACTGGATACCGGCTGTCAGGCTTGTTGCAAAATCTCATCATCCGTTGTGTCAGATATGAACGGCAGGTTAAATAAACCCGCTATGCGGATTTACATAACCTGCCGCAACGAGGCAACTTAACTTTCAACAAGCCCCTTCACCAGTATGATACAAACAACAGAATCCACTCAACTGATTAGCCCGAAAACTTCAACTCCTGCCGACTGGTTTTGCGGTTGCTCGGCGGAAAGCGGAATAGAATCCGATGCGGGTCAGGTCGCTTTCGGAATCTTTCGTGATTTCGGCTATATCGAATCCGAATATCGGAACTGATGGCGATACTATATCTTTAATCGCGTGCGCCCAATACGCGAATGCCTCGACTATAGATACATCGAGGTGATTCTCCGAGCCGCGAATCAGCCCGACACGACCATTGTTATCGACTGAGAAATGTTTAAGGGCGGGAGATGAATCGAGAAGAGCATTTTTTGTGTCGCGCAGCAGTCGCGCCATCGTCATCGGTCCTTTGGCTGTAGTCGTCGAGAGAAATTCAACAATCCTGTTCATCGTTTCTATCAGAACATAGGGTGACGCCGGATCATACTCATGCACGGCTGCCGTATCGATATTCGCGCTGTGTGTATGTTGCAGCGTAGCGAATGAGGCTTTCAGCACGAGATTCAG
>JAJRZO010000246.1 GCA_024275215.1 Candidatus Zixiibacteriota bacterium
ACGGCAGATGTGAACATCTGCCCGGCACAGGTTCTGACAAGAACAGAGGTACTATGAACCGCCGCCTTTCGGTGCATCGAGCTGCTCTCGCCATTTGATATACGAAAGGTGTGAGTCGGAATGAACCTCATCCCTGTCGATCTCCAACTCGTCGATGATTCCCACCACCGCAGCCTCGATTGAACAATCCTCGTTGCCGACCGCGAGACGTGCCGCACGACCATAAGCAACCATTACCAATTCGCCGATACCTGCGCCAAGAATATCCGCCGCAACAACAAGATTTTGTGTCGGCGCTTTATCGAGATCATAAGGATGAACGATCAAAAACCTCAACGATTCGATATTGACTGTCTTCTTGGTTGACCAGAGTGTGCCGATTACTTTTCCAACAAACATTTAAACTATCCCGAGAGTTTTCTTGATTTCTTCAATGAGTTTCGCTTTGGGAGCCTTCGAAATCTCTCTGCCCCTGATTCCAAGTTTCGGCAGCTTGCGCGCGAATTGTCTCAATGCCGAAACTGTCATCGACTGGAGCTGTTCGTCTGTGATTTCAAAATATCTTTCCTTATCAAAAGCCTGTCTCTTTTGAGGTTTGATCTTCTTCGAGTCACGAGATTTCCGTCGGGCATGCTTCTTCCCGGTTGGCGCACCATCGTCCCGATACTTACTGATGAACTTGCCCGCGGGCAGGATCGGATCGAGTCCGGCGTCAGGTCGAGGAATGACATGGACCGCTATCAACTCTCCCACTTTCTGCGCAGCAGCAGCACCGGCATCAGCGGCAGCCTGCACCGCGCCGAGTTCACCCTCGAATTTGATTGTCACGAGAGTGCCATCAGTCACCTCTGCGGTTTCAACGACAACAGCCGCCGCTTTTGCGGCAGCATCGCACGCCTCAATGGCGCCGACCAATCCGGCTGTTTCGATCAGACCTAACGCTTCCCGTTCCATAGAACTCCAAGACTATGTTTCAATATAACATCAGAGTGCATTGGCGCGCAACCGGTTTGAAGACAATTCGGATGCCAGATCTTTCATATTGTCAGATTGTCCTCACCCTGCGCGCAATCACGACACGCTCAATATCATTGTAATCGAGTGCAATGTCGATCAATTCCAGATATTTCGTATAATCAATAATATCACGAACCTTTTCTGATTGTCCCTGTCCTATTTCGAAAATCAAGTAACCTCCCGGAACCAGTACGGTCTCTATCTCAGCCAGCATCCGTCTGACAAAATCGAGACCATCCACCCCTGATGCAAGAGCATCTGCCGGTTCATACTCAGTAATTTGACGATGAAGCGACGGAATATCGTCATCGCGGATATATGGCGGATTGCAGACGATTGCATCGAAAAGAATACTCTTGTTTTTCAATGGCTCAAACATGTCACCAACAAAGAACTCGAATCGCGGCAGAAGATTGTGCATCATAACATTTTCTTTGGCGAGCGAAACTGCATCTTTTGAAATGTCGGTCGCTACGATTGTCGCCTGCGGAAGATTTATCGCTAACGAAATTCCGATACACCCCGTTCCGCAAGCAAGATCGAGAATATACAACTTGTCGAGGTCCTCGATTCGTGAAATTACTTCCGACACGACTAATTCTGTCTCCGGTCGTGGAATCAAAGCACGGTTGTCGCATTTGATTTTCAGACCATAGAATTCTGTTTCGCCGAGAATATATTGCAGAGGCTCACAGGCAAGCCGTCTCGACATCAGGCCTTCAAATTTCCTGACAATATCCGAGGTTACCAATTTCCCGGGATCCAGATACAAATCAACCCGGGTGCATCCCAGGATCGAACAGATCATCCGTTCAGCATTGATTCGACAGGCGTCGATCCCGATTGTTTCGAGCTTCGATGTTGCGGAATTGATAAGATCGAGAAGTTTTTGTTCGGACATTTCGCCTACAGGCTCGGCATGAACAAGCCGGTGTTAATGACGGTCTGATCATCAGGGAAGTCGAAACCGGAACAGCCGAGTTTCTTGTTGCCGTGGATCATGTAGCGAGCAGTTCGATTGCCGCGACTGGATGATTCAGCACCATTAAGAGTGCCTAACGGAATTAATGGCGCGACCGCTGCTGCCGCTGTCGCCGTACCCATTGCTTTCAGAAATTTGCGGCGATCCATCTATGCTTGTTCCTCCACAAGATTGAATTTGTCAATCAGCGCGTATGGCACGAGCATCACAACGGAATACTGGGGATAAAGCACGCGCTCTTTCGAGAGCATCAGTATATTCGAGAAAGCTTCAAGAATCGACTGCCGCATTCTCATGTTCACAATCGCACCGCCGACTTTGCCGTTCTCGATCAGGAATGTCCCATCGCGGGTAGTACCCGTCACCATCGTCTGCATCGGATTCAGATAATTGACATACCAGAAATGCGTGATATATATGCCGCGCTTGACCGACTTGATTATCTCGTCAACCGTTGAGTTGCCGCCAGCCATAACCATGTTCTTCGGATACGGCGTAAAGCTCTTGGTCGCGATGTGAGCATGGCCTGTCGATGTCGTACCCATAAGGTTTGCATCGTAAGAGTTGGATACAACCCCCTTCGCGATACCGTTAGTCACAAGTTCGACCGTCTTGCGCGGGACACCCTCGTAATCGAACGGCATTCCAAGCATCTGTGGATTCGATGCGTCGTCTTCTACAGAAAACTTGTCACCGGCAATCATCTCGCCGATTTTGCCAGACATAAATGACCTGTGCTGAACAAATGTCCCGCTCCCAAATCCCATGAATCCGAGGAACAACAACAGTTGCCCGACAGCCGCAGGTTCGAGAAGGACGGTGTATTGGCCTGATGGGAGAGTGATCGGATCTTTGCCCGCAGCCGCCTTGCGAGTTGCGGTTTCGGCTATGCCGCCGGGACGGAGTTTCGAAGCATCCCGACTGTAGCCGTACGCATAACCGGACAAACCATTATCACCGCTGACAGTCAGAGTCAATTCGGCTTTCGTTCCGGCGAAATACTGCTCTGTTCCGAGCGAATTGATCACCGCCACGCGGTTTGTAACAGTTTTGAACGCGCCTGCAGTGTGGAATCCCTGCGCGCCGGCGACTTTGTTCATCTGCCAGACCGCGTTGGCGCGATCTGACGGAGAGTAGTTCGCTGTCGATTCAAAATAAGCATCGACATCCGGGGCTTTCTCGGACTCCGGCAACGATACGAATTTCTCGTCAGGCTCCTGAAATGTGCTGATATCGACAGCATCGGAAATAGCCTGTTTGACCGCATCAATGTTGAGCTTGTTAGTGGACGCCACACCGATCTTTTTGCCGTTAATGACTCTCGCAACAATCGAACAATCATCACGAATAAGATTCTGCTGAATCTGGCTCTCAGCAATATGCGTGAGAGCAAAGTCCTCGCCGTCGTAGACAAGCTCAGCCTGATCGGTCGAGGCTGATTTTATCGCCTCAAGGAGAACTGACAGGATTTGATCCCTGGACGGCATCTATGCACCAACCCTTATCTGTCTGAATCTGCACGGCGAAGCGCCCTGAGCCGTTCGCCCGTTTTGCGATGGCTGACCCTTGCCACAGTTCGGCGTGCCCCAGAGAGTCCAAATGGATTTGTCACCAATCGCAT
>JAJRZO010000247.1 GCA_024275215.1 Candidatus Zixiibacteriota bacterium
GTTTACATTGGGAATATCGTCAAGTGCCGTCCACCCGGAAATCGTGATCCACAGCCCGATGAAATGACGACATGTATGCCCTATCTCATGCGTCAGATCGAAATCATTCAGCCTAAGCTGATCTGTTGTCTCGGCAGAATCTCTGCTCAGGCGCTTCTTGAAACCACAACGCCGCTCGGTAAACTGCGCGGCAGATTCCATGATTTTCACGGGGCTAAATTGATAGTAACATATCATCCCGCCGCGCTCCTCAGATTCCAGCAGTATAAGCGTGATACATGGGAAGATATGAAGATGCTTCGCGCGGAATACGACAGGCTGCAAGCAGGCGAATAGTGCCGGTAGTCACTCTTGTTGCTCATACCCATTGGAGGCATGAGTCAAGAGGCTGTCCCAAAAGATGTGAAATACAGGTAATTTTGTTTACGGAAATAAGTAGCGTCATTCCCGCGCAGGCGGGAATCCATTGAATGCGTTGATGTTAAATGGACCCCCGCCTTCGCGGGGGCGACAAAGCCAGAACTCCACTTGTGTAAATCAAAGCTTTTGAGACAACCTCTCAATGCCTGCCTTATTAGATCTTTACCTGCAAGGATGTATCTCACATTGTGTCAGCCGATAGCTTCTTTGACTTTATCGAGAAGCAGCTTTTTGTCTATCGGTTTCTCGATAAACGCGAATGGTTTCGGCATGGTTTTGTGATCGCGAGCGAACAACTCTTTGTATCGTGTCACACCACTGCAAATGATTACCGGAGTCTTTGCGAGCTTGTCATCTTTCATGAGATTGCGGTAGAATTTCACGCCTGTTTCACTCGGCATAATAATATCGAGTGTGATAAGATCAGGCGAGAACTCCTTCACTTTCACCATTGCGACATCGCCATCATCTGCAGTCTCTGTCTCGTAGCCATTCTCCTGAAAGAGCACTTCCAGATAGGTTCTCGGATCATATTCGTCATCAACAATGAGAATTTTCTTAGCCATCATCTTTTCCTCCCTTTAATGCCATTCCCATTCGAGGAATCCCTCAGGGACATCGACCATCGCATTGACTATCAACTCAACCAGCCCGCCATACAGGATATTGCATTTCTCGAACGCGCCATAGGCATCGAGCATATCGCGAATTGCTCCCTTACAGTTTGAACATGGTGCACAAACGTATTTTTTCTGCTCCGGACCAATGACATCCTGAAAAGTATCGAGAATCTGGCGCATCTTGCGCCTGCATGAAAGCGTGTTACGCCAGTCTGGGAAATTTGCATCCTGTGTGATCGCAAACCCGCTTCCTCCCCCGCAGCAGTAGTTTTCGACACCGTGCGGAGTCATTTCACGAAAGTTCTTGCAGATTTTCTTGATGATATCTCTCTGCGGCTGGACGACGCCCATCAGACGAACGAGATTGCACGGATCGTGCAGCGTTACGCAAATATCATCATTGCGCGATGGATCAAGCTTGATCATATCCTTCATGACGATTTCACGCAACAATGTCAGCGAACTTTCGCGGGGGATCTGGAGATCGCCTGTCACAACGCGATCAGCGATTACCGTCAGCGCCTTGTGGGCATGACCGCATTCGCCCAGCACGATTTTCTTCACGCCGAGTTTTTTTGCGGCCTGCGCATGCAGCAACGCCACTTTGGCAAACTGAACATCATCATACCAGACGCCATAGTTGACGCTGTCGTAACCGCAAATTTCCGAAGAGAGGGTATAGCTGATACCTGCTTTTTCAAAGATGATCGCGAACGCCTCCGGATTTTCCGGCCACGCGAGGAATTCTCCAGCATTGTGAATCAGCAAAATATCCGCGCCTTCAACATCCATCGGCCAGTTGAATTTCATGCCGGTGCGCTCTTCGACCTCCTCCTCCATGAATTCGATATTATCTTTGAAAGCGATAGCGGTCATCCCTGTCGATGATCCGGTCTCAAGCTGCTGGACTGATCCGAGCTTATGCAGCGGGTCGATGTTGATACCCATTTCCATGCTGAATATCTTGCGCAGTTCACGAGTGATGAGTCCGTTGTCGGCTCCTATCGGACATGTTTGCGCGCAGCGTCGGCAGATCGTGCAACGGTATGACAGCTCCATCAGGCGGGCTATCATTTCCCATGTTGCGTCGATATCGTCTCCGGTCAGTTTAGTCCAGAACCTGCCGCCCGTTTTGACATATTTATTGTATAGCCTTCGCATGATGTCGGAGCGGAAAGTCGGTCTGTAGATTTCCTGCTCGCCAGATTCCAGAAAGATCGGACATGCGCTCGAACAAGTCTGGCATTTCGCGCAGTATTCGAGGGTCAGATAGAGTGGCTGGATGAATGTCCAGTTGCTTTCTTTATCGAAAAGTTTTTTCAGACCGCTGAGGAATTTCTCGACAAGCTCGCGTTTTTCTTCATCCGTCTGCGGTCTTGGAAGTTTGACTGCGATGACTCCATCAAGATCCGATTCATACTTTGCTTTCTGCTCGTCAGTCAATTGCTTGAACTTCGGTTCGAGATCGTAGCTGTCATACGGTGGCGGTAGTGGAAGAAAATTCTTCACATCGAGCTGAACAAGCTGCCCGCAATTCTTCGACATGTCCTTTGGTTTGATTTTTCTGTTTGCCATCTATTCACCATCCTTTTTCGCTGCTACATCTGTTGCTGCTTCTGCCCAGGTGGCGTCTTTCTTGATATGTGGCGCTGACCATTTAATCTTGTATCCAAGTTCCCTTGTAATGGTTTTTTCGATTTCGCTGCCTCTGATATTCGGATGATCTTCCCA
>JAJRZO010000248.1 GCA_024275215.1 Candidatus Zixiibacteriota bacterium
CCACCTGAGTTATAGTTTAGCATATTCGCATAGAAATTGCCGTCTCTGTCGCCAACCAGACATGGGTCGGAGTGACGATCATACGGCGTGTCGGTAAACAGTGAATCGCTCCATGTCGCTCCGCCATCAGTCGAGACACCGATGCCGACTCTTCTGTATCCGAGCCGCCAGTCGCGCCAGTCGGCAATGACAATACTTGCATCGTTGGGACTTACCCATATCTGCTCCTCGTTTTGCAGATACGGTGAAGTGTCAGAGTTGATTCTCACGTTTGGCGGGGTTCCAAGAGCCAATGAAGTGAAAAGTGTTCCAGCGAGGAGAATCAGGAGGAACATTCCGGGGCGGGTACAGTATCGCATTCGATACCTCCTCTGTGATATTAGTAAATGGTCAGTACTTGTTTCTCTCCGATTGCTTACTCAGGCAAGTACGGTTGAACAGTAGTCCACTGGTACTACAATGGCAATAACGAGAAAAACTCGAATTTGTCAAACATCTTCGCCAAAAAGCCCTTTATTTATCAGGCTACGTACTATTTTGTCGGTATGTTTCAGCGAAAATGAGCATAAAACGTCAATTCGTGGGATAAGCGATGATATAACGGCAGATATCCTAAATAGTTGCTATCCGCTCCATCCCGGCCTGATTCTCGACTGGATTTCCCACGCATCGAGAATCACCAGCGCAACCATGTTTTCGAGTACCGGCATTATTCGCGGAAGAATACATGGATCGTGACGACCATGCACTTCGATCTCGCGATCGTTTCCGTGAATGTCGATAGTGCGCTGGGATCTCGCGATGGACGAAGTCGGCTTGACCGCGGCACGCATGATTACAGGCTGCCCTGTCGAGATGCCGCCTGTAATGCCTCCGGCATCGTTGCTCAGGAATCCATCTGATGACATCTGATCGTTCGATTGACTTCCACGAAGTCTCGCAAGTTCAAATCCTGTCCCGATCTCGACACCCTTGACAGCGCCGAGTGTCATAATTGCGAAAGCCAGCCTCGCATCGAGTTTGAAGAATACCGGATCGCCCAATCCGACAGGAAGACCATGTATCTCGATCTGCGCAATGCCACCGACTGAATCATTTTCCTCACGCGCTCGAAGAATCGCAGCTTCCATTTTCTCAGCGGCTTTTAGATCGGCGCATCGAACATTGTTCTGATCGATTGCGTCAAGATCGCATGTTTTCGCTCTGATGCCTGCTATCTCGACTGCGTGCGCGACAATTTTCACACCGCGATCCGCGAGGATTCTTCCGGCAATCGCACCGCAAGCGACACGTCCCGCTGTCTCACGACCTGATGATCTTCCGCCTCCGCGATGATCGCGCAGGCCATATTTTTTGTAGTATGTAAAATCCGCATGACCCGGCCTGAACAGGTCAGCAATGCTATCATACTTCGACGAGTCCTGATCGCGATTGTAGATAACCATTGCTATTGGTGCGCCAGTCGTTTTGCCATCAAACAATCCCGACAAGATATGAACAGTATCAGATTCCGAGCGCGGAGTTGTTACTGCGCTCTGTCCGGGGCGGCGACGATCCATCTCAGCTTGAATCTCCTCGACAGATATTTCGATACCGGGTTTCACTCCATCCAATATCGCGCCAATCGCCGGACCATGACTCTCGCCGAATGTCGTTACACGAATAATTTCCCCAAATGTGTTCGCAGACTGGAATCGTATCGCAAGTTCATCACCTATTGCATACTCAGCATCCTTTGCTGTCTCTGCCGGTGATTTCGAAGTGATTTCAAGAGCGATGTCAGCATACGGACGAATGATCTCATAATCATTATCTGATTGATCCGGCGCATGTTCAAAAAGTATCAGAATCGAATCTTTGCGAATCTCACGTCGCAGATCAATGTCTTTGAGCAAAGCCGGAGAAACAGCGAGTATACACCAGTCGTAATTGGAGCTTGCGATCAATTCAGAATTTGTGTGATCGTCAATAGGATGGTGCTCCAGTCCAAGCAGGGTGCTCAGTTCTGTGGCGATTTTCTTCAATTCATCGTGATCGTTGCTGATTAATACAATTCTCATCAAATCTCCCGCTTCCTTTCACATACTATAATATCAGGTCGGCGTAATCCCAAGAAAACTAATGCAACATAAGAAAAGGATCATACTGTTTGCGGACTGTCACACAGACAGCTATATTCACTCCCGAAATACGAAAGCATGAGGATTCGGCAATATGCCGGCATACATATATTCAAGGACAGTACGGCTTCAGGATACCGACGCGGCAGGAATACTCTTTTTCGCCAACTGGTTCATATTCGCACATGAGGCTTACGAAAAAATGATGGAAGATATCGGTATAGGTTTCGCCAGGTTGTTCGAAACTGAATCGTATATTGTTCCAATCGTTCATGCCGAGGCCGACTACAACAAGCCTGTCCGGGTAGGCGATGAGATCGAAGTCGAATTGACAGTTGCCGACATCGGGACTACATCATTCACAGTCAAATACATTCTCAGAACAACCGACCGGCAAACGGCGGGCACTTGCAGAACTGTTCATGTCACTATGGACAAAAGAAACAACAAGAAAATTCCCCTCACGGATGAATTAAGACAGGG
This sequence comes from Candidatus Zixiibacteriota bacterium, assembly GCA_024275215.1. Taxonomy (GTDB): domain Bacteria; phylum Zixibacteria; class MSB-5A5; order JAABVY01; family JAHJOQ01; genus JAJRZO01. Next base: position 2,604 of record JAJRZO010000248.1, read on the forward strand.
TTTGAGCGGCTATCTGCCTGATTGAGTATCGCTCTCTTCAGTCGAAAGATATATCTCCAGCAATGCA
>JAJRZO010000249.1 GCA_024275215.1 Candidatus Zixiibacteriota bacterium
AGTGACATCGAGTTGTTCATTGATCTCCGGCTTCAGAAATATATGGCCGTTCGGCTCCTCGACATCGCACTCGACATAAGCTGCGTTTTTTCCCATCCGGGCAATGGCAACGGCAAGGTTGGTAGCGATAGTGGTTTTTCCTGTACCACCCTTGCCGCTGGCAACGGATATTTCCAGAGTGTGATTCTTCAGTTGCCTGCTACCTTGTCATCTTCCGGCCGCATTTCGGACAATCGACATCAATACACGGAACACCCTGTCGATGCGGGACAGTTGCTCCGCAATTTGGACAAACGCAATTACCTCCCGGACCAAGCGCCTGACCGCCGCGCCCTAAACCTCGACCACCACCCCGTCCAGATCCGCGACCACCTCCGCCTGAGTTGCCTCTCGGTGACATAATGCTACCCCTCCTGTTCCTTTTTATCCTGTGATTCTTCCGCATTCCCAGTGTCCTTTTGAAGCCTGTTGAGACGATCCATGATGCCATCAAGAGCCTTCTTGAAATACCGAGCCTGCTCTTTCAAATACGAGAGCTCTCCCGCTTTTGCAGATTCTGGTCTCGCGGCTTCTGGATTATGGTACGGATAATCGTATCCGCGCGCCCATCCCGGCAAACCTGTAGCATAGAATTGATGGCGCCACCCTCGACCTCCACCCATACCGAAACCATGGCCATGTCCTCGACCGCGACCGCCGCCGAATCTTCGTCCGTAACCGGCATTCACGAAACCGGGAGCATCGTATCCGGCGCAAATACCGACACCTCGACCTGTCATTGGTCCAGCCCCCGCAGGTCCTGTTCTGTCTCCACCTGGCATTGTAATCTCCTTTCTGACTATGATTACCGCATCATCTTTGTTCAGTGCATTTTCGACGATGCAGTTCGTTAATGGTATCAATCATTCAATTTGTTGTGCTCAACCGACCACTAATGCCGCTTGCCTCCGGCGCTGGCACTTTCAAGTATCTCAAGCTGATTGTTGCGTGCCAGTTCAATTGCTTCCGAGACAGTCCCATCCGCCCAGATCGCTGCTTTGACACCTGCTGCCTGAAGTGCCTCGAATGCTTTCGGGCCGAAATCTCCCGACACGACAATATCAACATTCCTGCTCGTAACTTTCTCCGCAGCCTGAATTCCGGCACCATGCGAGGCATTCACATTCTGGTCGTTGTTGACAACCTCGATACTTTCATCCTCAGTATCAAAAACCAGAAAACATGCCGCTCGTCCGAATCGTGGATCAACTTTACTGGTAGAATCCACACCCTGAGATGAAACAGCAATTTTCATCATACCTCCTTAGAGATTTCTATGTCGGCCAAACCCTCGTCTACCGTCGCGACATCGACCTCTTCTCTGACAGCGCCGCCTGCCACCACCCGGTAAAAGGAAGTCATCATCTTGCAACATCCCCTTGGAATAGGCCGCAATGATCTCATCGATATCACCATGAAACCACGGCCTGAGTTTGATCCCTGATGTGGCGAGCATCCTTTCAAATTGTTTCGATATCGCTCCGCAGATGAGGAAATCAACATTTTTTTCCGAGATGAATCTCGCGCGATCAGAAATGTCGGCCTGTGGGATATTCACAATTATTCTTGAGACCTCCGCATTATCTGCAATTTCGACTATGAGAAGGTGACACGCTGTGTCCATTACCGGCGAAACTCGCCCATCCCATATCGGAATTGCAACCTTCATAATCGAAAACAATACAAAGCATATTCAGTGCCGGAGATTTACGGATTGCTGAGTAAGAGCGATATATTATTTATATGCAATAACTTACAGGTGGAATGCGATTGATTTGTTTAACAGAATAACATAGAAAAGATTGCGATAATGCAATCATCGGGCTGCGATATATTGCGATAATGCAACTACAATTAAGAAGAATGGATTCCGAGTTTTTTCATATTTCGCCAGAGCGTTGTTTTGTGCATACCGAGTTCTGTGGCTGTCTCTTTTCTGTTCCAATTGTGTCTTTTCAACGCGTCGAGGATATATGTTTTTTCAAGATCATCTATCGATGTTGGTATCGTCAGCGGTTTGACATCTTCAGGCTTGAGATTTTCAGGCAAATCAATGGTGTCGATGGTTGTCTTGCGACAAAGCACAAAGGCATGCTCGATTATATTTTCCAGTTCCCTGATATTACCCGGGTAATCATGGTTTATAAGAACAGCCAATGCCGCAGGTGATATGCCTGTGATTGGCTTCTTTTTCAGATTGCTGAAACGTCGGATGAAGTGGTCGATCAGAAGAGGAATGTCTTCTTTGCGTTCTCGAAGTGGCGGCAGCTTGATGCGAATCACGTTTATTCGATAGAAAAGGTCTTCACGAAAACTACCTGACTTGACAAGTTTGTCGAGATTCTTGTTGGTAGCGACAACAATGCGTACATCAGCATCGACAGATTCTGTGGCACCTAACGGCTCGTAAGTCCTCTCCTGAATCACCCGCAGCAGTTTAACCTGCAATGCGGGGGAAATATCAGCAATCTCATCAAGAAAGATCGTCCCTGTGTCAGCAAGTGCGAATCGTCCTGGTTTATCGGTGCGTGCATCGGTGAAGGCGCCCGCTTTGTAACCGAAAAGTTCAGATTCGAGAAGGGTATCGGGAAGAGCGCCGCAGTTTACGGCAACAAATGGTCTGTCTTTTCGATGCGACAAATTATGTAATGCGCGAGCGATCAGTTCTTTTCCTGTTCCAGTTTCGCCTTCGATAAGTACCGTGCTTTCGCTCTCGGCTACACTTGGGAGGATGTCGAAGATCCGAAGCATATCACTGTTCTTGCTGATGATATCGTGAAAGGAGTATTTCTTTTCCAATTCCCTTCTCAGCTCTTCGATTGTGCTAAGATCTCTGAATGTCTCGACCCCGCCGATGGCGTTTCCAGCTTTGTCCTTCAGGATCGCGGTCGAGATGCTGATCGGGATTTTGTCTCCGCCTGCATCTATGATAAAAGCAGATCTATTGACGATTTGACGATTAGTTTCAAACGTCTCTCTGAGTGCGCAGTCTGATTCGCAAATTGAGGCGTGGAAAATGTCACTGCATCGCTGACCGATTGCATCTTTCCTGAGAATGCCGGTTATTTCCTCCGCCGCGCGATTGAATGATGTGATTCGCCATTCGCTATCGACAGTAAATACTCCGTCGGCTATCGAGTCGAGGATGACTTCAGTAGGATCATAGTCTTTAATCATTCCAGACGAATTCCTCCAACCTGCTGTATCTTACAGTATTATAGACGATGTGTTGCATTTATGCAACCCTTATGTCAGTTTCAACAGATTTATTCGAAGATCGTTCATTCCACAAACACTGGAATGGCCGGACTTGAGGGTTTGTTGAGAAACCTATCAGAGCGCGTTTGCGCTGTCGTCATCACGAGGAGCGAAGCGACGTGGTGATCTCAATTCTTGTAGTATACGATCTAACACGAGATTGCCACGCTCCCTCCGGTCGCTCGCAATGACGCGCTTTTCTATGACCACTCGATAATTCATGCTGACCGTCTTTTCAACATGCCTGACTTGATCCGGCATCCAGTTCCGGATGCCAAAACTGGATACTGGCTTCATCAAAGTGTTTTTTGTGTTCATCCGACAAGCGGTCTTTCCGATAAGATATAGGACTGGTGGTGAATCTCCGTTATGGGAGGCAATTGGATTTGCAACCGACACCGACTCCTCGAACAGAGCCTGAATCAATCAAACAGGACTCGACATGCAAGGTTCTGTTTCTAAACTGGCAGAATCCGGACAATCCTTTTGACAGCTCTGACCTTTGGCATGGTGTTGACTTTTCACCATACAAGATTGTCTTTTTCGATCCGCTCGGGTTTGCCGCCGATCACGGATTCAAATCGGAAACGGATGACATTTCGCTTGCTTTTTATGTGGGCTGCACTGAGCATCATTTCCGCCAGTATCTCGCCGGAATCAAGATTGCAACAGCGAACATAAGAAAATTTCTTGAAGATGGTGGAGTTTTCGTCATTCGAGCGCAGATACCGAATGTGCAATTCAAGATTCGTAAGAAAAGCAGTATCGGAACGCAGTCATATACCGAATCGGTTGTGTCGCCTTTTTTCTGGTTGCAGGAATTTTTGGGACACTATTCCTTCGAGTACTGCAGCAAAAATACACTTCAATTTCTTGATCGGCGCAACCAGCTTGCCCGTGTCTTCGGACGGTTTCCGGTCAACTGTTTGCAGACTCTCGATTCGATTCCGGGTGGCAAGGTAAGCATTATTGCACGCACAGCGACAACTCCGAAACATCCGGTCGTATCGCGTGTCGATTTCGATTCGATGCCCGGCAAGATATTCCTGGTGCCTCAGTTTCTCGTAAGAGATGAGGAGAAAAGACTCGTCGATGCTTTCAAATCGATTCTATTCGGCAAAGCATTCGGAGCGATACGGCCTTCATGGGTTGAGAATCTCGAATCTGATCTTGATGCTATCAATCCTTTCAAGGCTGAACTTGAAAAGCTCGATAAGAAAATATCAGCTCTCGAAAGTGAGAGGATCCTGCTTCTGCAAAGGATCGAGGAGACTATGCGGCTGGTTGATCTGCTCGTTGAAAAGGGCATTGATCTCGCGGAGGCAACCAGAGTCGCATTCGGCACGCTCGGTTTTGAGATACCTGAGACGCTGCCTGATAAAGGCAGGGGAATGTTTGAAGTCGTGTTTAATGGAAAAAGAATACGGAGGGCGATTGTAAAGTCTGCTTCGTGTGATCAGGGCCCCGTGCGTACACACGAGCTGTCCGATCTTATCGAACGGATCGAATCGAGCAGTTATAAGATCAAGCCCAAAGGCATTCTTGTCGGCAATTCCTGTCGTCTCAAGGCGCCAACCGAGCGGGATGTTTGGTTTGACATGGAGTGTCTCGATGACGCGAGAAAACATGATATATGTCTTGTACCTTCGAACGAACTCTATGCCGCCGCATGTCACTGCCTCGCCAAAAATGATTTCGACCTGATCGACGAAATAAAAACATCACTCTGCCGAAACCTTCTCGAATGCGATTCCCTGTTTGAACTCGACCGCAAACGTTACGGCATGTAGGTCAATCCCACTGCTATGATGAGAGTCAAATGAATGACATTGTGTGCCGTCAGGAATCCTTTCCTGACTGCATCCGGTTATATCCTATTACAACACCTGCGAGATGAAAACCCACCCGACTCTTTCGCTTTTGATGGGCTACCGGTTTTGATTTGCACAAGCGGAGTCTTGGCATTGTCGCCCCCGCGAAGGCGGGGGGCTATTTAACATCAACGTGTTCAATGGATTCCCGCCTGCGCGGGAATGACTTTTTACCCCTGCGAGCACGGACTTATTGCTTTTCATGTCTTCTGGGACAACCTCTGGACATCCGCCGGGCACGAGATTTTGTAGCTTGACACACCCAACCCCTCTCCTGATATTCTGTGTGAACATAAAACAGTAAGATCGGCAGAGCGTCGTAAAGATTTTTATCAAAATTCAAATCGCCTCGGAGTGTGATCGTGCCCAAAGATGAAAAGAAGGCATGGCAGGGAAAAGTTTTCGGGGAAATAGCGAATCATCTGAAAAACTATCCATTCCTGTTGATTGCACTCGCAGCGATATTGACGCTTTCGCTTATCGTTGTGTTGGATATTGAAAAACTGAGAATCCTCAAGACTCTCCTGATGGTGGTAATCGTGCTCCCGATCGTTTTCCAGTTTATAATAGAATTCACAAAACTCCTGAAAAGTGAGAAAGAAAAATCAGCAGTTGTTGAAAGCACCCCTGAAGATACAGCCCCCGAAGAACAACAGGTGGAATTATTCCGAGAGAAAATTGAACCTGCCCCGACTCCGCTACATGTCAGGAAAAAGACCAGTGCTATTGCCATTGTTGGTCTTTTCCTGCCGCTATTACTGCTAATTGCCATTGGAGCCATCATAAGCAGCGGTACGTTTGACAGCGAGACAGCTCTTGGAACATTCCTGCTCTCGAGTATATCGATGTGGCTGGCGTTGATTGCGATTCTCGATATAAAGAGAACGCAGAGCAGGGGGCATTTACTCGCATTGATCGGCTTTGTGCTTTCGGTGGCCTGTGTGCTGGCATCGGTAGGTGTGTACACTGGTCAGGTGTATTTGCAGTAGAACTTCTCCCTAAATTTGACAGGTACTCGTATGGACAACAAACACTACCTCGATTCCAACCGTGATCTGTGGGATCGCCTGGCTCCACTCCATGAGCAGTCGAAATTCTACGATGTTGACGCATTCAGATCGGGACAGAGTACTCTTCTCGATATAGAGCGTCAGGAAGTGGGATCGGTCGAGAGGAAAAAGCTCCTGCATTTACAGTGTCATTTCGGACTTGATACTCTTTCATGGGCACGAGAAGGCGCCGATGTCACGGGCGTTGATTTTTCATCTGAGGCGATAGACATAGCGCGTTTGCTTGCTGATGAGATTGGGATCTCTGCGAAATTCGTTTGCAGCAATATCTACGATTTGCGGGATCATCTGACAGGCGAATTCGACATCGTGTTCACATCCGGAGGTGTCCTGTGCTGGTTACCCGACCTGAAGAAGTGGGCTGAAATTGCATCGCATTTCGTGAAGCCGGGCGGGATTTTCTATGTTCGGGAATTTCATCCATTCTCAAATATATTTGATGATGAGAACGAAGTCGACAAGCCGACTGTTCGCTATCCCTATTTCCATTCCGATAAGCCGATGCGATTTGAGAATGAGGGGAGTTATGCCTCCAGCACTTCCGATGTTCGCAACATCAGCTATGAATGGTTTCATCCGCTTTCCGATATTATCAGTTCGCTGGTCGGTGCGGGCTTCAAGATTGATTTTCTGCATGAGTTTCCCTTCATTTCATATCAGTCCCACCCGTTTCTGGAGCAGGGGAGCGACGGTATGTGGAGGTATCCCGAGTCTCCGAATAGCATACCGTTAATGTTCTCAATCAGGGCATCGAAATAGCGGGAGTACTGTCGGCAAGGCTGTTAAAAAGGGTAAATGGATACAGATATTCTCCATGTTTGCACTTTTTTCTCAAAAAAGCGAAAGATTTGTGTTGACATTCGGTCATTTTGACGATATACATAACGTATGCTGATTGTTATTTCCTCATTGATTTGACCAGGTTTTTGATTATTCCACAAACATCGCAGTCAAAATTAAGGTTGGGAAACATCGGCGGAAATGTATGTTTTAACTTGTTTGTCCTGTCGTCTGTGTCTCGAAAGTTGGAGGGCTTACGCAGGATGAGCGAAACCGGAGTTCTGTATGAATATCTACGTCGGTAACTTGCCCTACAATGTGACAGATGATGAGCTGAGAGAGGCTTTCGGAAGTTACGGCGAAGTGGTGAGCATCAATGTCATCAAGGACAAATTCAGCGGTGAGTCGAGAGGATTCGGCTTTGTTGAGATGTCTAACGACGACGAAGCCCAGTCTGCTATTGACGGATTGAATGGCTCTGAATTCGGCGGCCGCAACCTGAAAGTTAATCAGGCTCGTCCGCGTGAAGATCGTTCAAACCGCGGTGGCGGCGGCGGTGGTGGAAGACGCTCCTGGTAAGGAGTTCGGAAATCAGATAACAGAAGTTTTTCTGATATACTGAGGACTATGTGGGATCGAAGACAATTCGGTCCCACTTTTTTGCGATTTTTCCCCGGTCACAAAAAAAACAGAGCCGACTCAGCAAACTAAATCGGCTCTTGAACCGCTAACACATGCCTGAAGCGAAGTATCTTAGCACAGTGTATCGGCAGGTTCGGGTGACACCTGCCCTACAGCTTATTCTCTAAATCTCATTATCATCACATCGTGACCTGTCGATATTGTCAAGTTCCGGAATATTCCTGCACATCATTTTGTAAGAATCCTCCAGATCGTTCGCTATATCATCGATAACCTCGCCCTGTTCATCGAGGATATCAGCTTGTTCCTCGAGTTCATCCGCCTGGCGTTCTATATCGTACTCGAGATCATCCATTTCATAGTCTGTCAACATGACCTTAATCAATCCGGTCATGGCTGAAATGCCGATCTTTGCGCCTTCCATTCCAATACCAGCGCCTCTCAAGCCGATGTTGATAGCATGTTCGATGAGAAGCATCGAACCATCATAGAATTGTTCAACCAGTTTCTGCTGTTTGGTGTTGAGATCAATTATCTCATCATCGACTAATAATTGATAATCTTCCGTGATCTCCACCGTGGTGTGGTCACGATTCCTGAATTCGATGATGATCGACCCGTTATCGATATCGAATGACGCACAATCATCGAAGAACCAGTCACCACCAACATCGCTGCTTTTTATGACGATATTGTTGTGCCCACACTCATTCTCATGGGCAAAGGCGGTTGTGAACATAAGTACGACGGAAAGTATAAGTATAACGAATTGTCTCATTTTGCATTCCTCCGTTCCCAAGTCAGTTGCTTCATATTATGTAGACGGGAAAAGAGTTCTAAAAGTTGCATGTTGCGTAATGTGGCAGGAAGACATC
>JAJRZO010000250.1 GCA_024275215.1 Candidatus Zixiibacteriota bacterium
CGACAGCCTCTTTGCCACATGATGCGCAGGCTACCTTGTAACCTTCTTTGGAGAGCATGATCTCCATGAAATTGCGCATGCTCTCTTCGTCATCAACGACCAGCACTCGTGCTTTGCTCATTTATTTCTCCTGTTGAACGCGTTCACTACTGATTATCGGGCGAAATCCCGCATTATGAATCCTTCAGAACAGTTTGCTATGCAGAATGCAAAGATTGCTCAAAGCTTGAACATGGATATATATAATCGTATATGATAGTTTTATGCTTGACCATAAGCAGTCGTTGCATTACTCTCCTGCGCGGCAAATAAGGCAGTTTGCCCCAAAAGCATGAGAGCAGAAAAAATCTAAGAAAACTGTCTGACAAAGCCGAACAAATATGTATAGAAGACAACTTAAGAAAATGGAAATTAGAACCCGGCAAATGTGTACAAAGAATAACAAGGAGTTATTGATGAAGGACAAAATAGGATCGGTTGCAGGAAACATCTGGAGCCAGCTTGAAAAGACTGGAGAGATGAGTCCAAGAAAGCTCAGCACAACTGTCAAGGAAAAGTCCGATGTCGTCTATATGGCGCTCGGATGGCTTGCCCGTGAGAATAAGGTCGAGTTCAATCCTATGAAAAGCACGTTCAAGGTCAAGCTGAACAAGAGTTGATCAAACATCTTAGCAATTGAGTTTTCCAGGTCAGGACCCATGTGGTCCTGACTTTTTTTGTAACAGGCGATCTGACTGACTGCTCCAGCTCATAGACTATTTGATCGGTTTTCCCTTGTATAACTTTTGAACAAGACTCTCAAAACGCCACGCTCTCATCCGGGTAAATCCGATAAGTCTATGGTAGGCACGCTAATGGAAATCGATGGAGGACGCTTTGAAGAAGCTGTTGATTTTGTCATGTCTGTTGCTGATTTTTGCAGGATGCTCGTCAAATGTCATGAACGATGTCGTGATAGTCAAGTCAAGCGGCTATGGTTACTCCGCTGACAGCCCTGTTGCGTGTGGCAGAGGGATCGATGGTGAAATGGAATACTTGTCAAAACTCAGAGGACCTGATGGTCAGCAGGTACATTGTGTCCGTATGCAGGATTGTTGCCCTTTCAGAATATTTCCATCGGGAGAGGGTTATCTGTCGAGATGGGAATTGAGTTACGAAGGTATTTCCAAACCAGTCATTCTCTATATCAATACTTTCGTCAGGGCGCCTGTCCGTGCTCCGAATGGATTCGCATTTGCTGAATGATTTCGCCGCTCAGTTCTCCATAAGTCAGGACTCCTGTGATCCTGACGTCTTCTTCACGGATCAAAGCATCGACCAGGACTGCGGAATCGCTTCGTTATCTCTATTTCCGGTTGCTATGCGGTAAGACTCTGTCTATAATATAAAAAAGATTTATTGGTGAAAATAGCTTAGAAAGAATAATTCCGTGGTCTCTCCCCAGATAGACACAACATTTATACAATTGGCGATTGAATATCTGGAGACTCGGAATTCAGAACTGCTGCCGAAAATTGCCCTAACGCCTGCTGCCCATTTTCTTGCAGATCATGCTGCAAGAGTTTCCTTATCTGGAAATGGTCCGACCGCTGAGGAATTGGTAGAACAACTATTGAAGTCCCATTCTATGACAGGTATCAATCCGGAGAATATAAGAGATAGGCTTTTGTTGATTCAGACGGATACTGACACTCAGCTTCGTTGCTGGAATGAAGCGGCAGATTATTTGCCGATCGATGCTCTTTCCGGGACTGTTCTTTATTTGACCGTCGGCTATGATATCGGAGTTGCGATGAATGGTTGTGCCAGTTTAAATTTGGCGAACCACAAATTCGCGGCAAACCCGGAAGAATTCCGGTTTTACTGCGTACATGAGCTTCACCATGTCGGTTTCCAAAAGTATAATCCCATGCCGGCATTGGCTGATATCCAAACTACCAGCGATCTTGCTAATCTGATCAGGTATTCGACGGCAATGGAGGGATTGGCAGTCCACGCAGCACGCAAGTGGCGTACCGAGGTTGGGATATTGGAGACTGACTCTGATTATGTCGCTCTCCTGAATTCTGAACACATGATTCTATATGAGAAGGAATTCTTCAGGCTATACAGTAGCCTGGCCGAGGCAAAGCCACGGTCTCTTGTAAAAGACGATTGGAACATCCTTGAGCCAATGTCTACAGGCGACAGACTTTGGTATCGAGTCGGTGCTCTAATGGCGAATCAAATTGAAAGAGAGCTGGGCAGGAATGTCCTGACTGAAACGATTGTTCAGGGACCTGAGGCTTTTTTCCGTCAGTACAGTAGGTGCAGTTCACATCCGCTCGGGACGTGAGAATTGAATAGCTAATTGGAGTATCGACATGGCGAATGATTTTGATGGATTCCCGAAAGAATGCGTGAGGTTTTTCAAAGAGATCGGGAAGAACAATACAAGACAATGGTTTGAGGAACACAGAGCCGATTATGAAAGCTATGTAATGGAACCCTCGCGTGAATTCGTCCTTGCGATGGGATCGCGATTGCGAAGAATTGTTCCCGGAATCCATGCCGATCCGCGCGTCAACAAATCGATCTTTCGACTGTTTCGAGACACCCGTTTCAGCAGGGACAAGACTCCATACAAGACCCATCTCGGTTTATGGTTCTGGGAGGGTGATGGCAAACGCATGGAACATTCAGGGTTCTATTTCCATCTCGATCCTCCGAATTTGATGCTCGGCGTTGGAATATATATGTTCCCTAAACATATCATGGAAGAGTATCGCAATTCGGTTGTGCATGACAGATATGGTAAAGAACTGACGAGAGCCATCACAAAAGTACGCAAAGTGCCCGGTTGTGGTATTGGTCGTGAGAAATATAAGCGCGTGCCGCGCGGGTTCGATCCGGATCATCCGAATGCGGAATTTCTGAAGTATGGCGGTTTCTATGCTGGCATCGAAACGAAGATTCCGAAGGAGTTACATACTCCGGAGGTTGTCGATTATTGCTACTCGCAGTTCAAACAATTCCTGCCTGTACACAAATGGCTTGTCGGCGTAATCGACAGAGCAACAGAATGAACAAGCTACTTTCTCACGTCCCAAGTGGACGTGAGCTACGAAAGAGTCTTGTAGTCTTGCAGGTCGAAACTCCTGTAGTTTCGACTTATATGTGCGCTCAGGAGCTGTGCTGCTGTGTTTTCTGCATATTGCATTGCAGGTAGTTACAACACAGTATCTGCAGGGGCACAGCCCCTGCGAGCACTTGAGGTGGGTTTTTCAACAAGCCCCTGCGCGGGAATGACGC
>JAJRZO010000251.1 GCA_024275215.1 Candidatus Zixiibacteriota bacterium
ATCATGACTACAATGGTGATTTCTCGAAAATAGCCGCAATACTGCTTCACGGTGACGCCGCAATCGCCGGGCAGGGTGTGGTTTACGAAGTCGTTCAGATGTCTCTGCTTGATGCTTACAAAACGGGTGGAAGCATCCATGTGGTACTCAATAATCAGGTTGGATTCACTACAGGATACCTTGAGGGTCGTTCGAGTACTTATTGTACTGATGTCGGCAAAGTAGCTCTCTCCCCGATATTTCATGTCAATGCGGATGATGTTGAAGCGGTGGTATATGCAATCATGCTGGCAATCGATTTCAGGCAGGAATTCCACAAGGATGTATTTATCGACATGCTCGGATACCGCAGGCATGGTCACAACGAAGGTGATGAACCACGATACACTCAGCCGATGCTTTATAAGGCAATAGCGAAACATCCCGATCCGAGAAAAATCTATGCGCACAAGCTTTTGAAAGAAGGTGTGATTGAAAAGGGGCATATTGAAAAGATTGAGACTGAATTCAAAGCTAAACTTGACGCTGAACTCGAAAAAGCCCGCACAATCACGGAGCCGGTGGATTTTTCACCAATAGGAAAATTTGCGCAGTTCAGGACTCCGACTTATGCTGACTTTCATGTTTCACCGGAAACCGGTGTCGACGAGGGGAAACTTCTGAAGATTGCGGATCGAATTACTGAAGTTCCTTCCGACAGGAAATTCTTCAGGAAAATCGAAAAGTTGTTCGCGGATCGCAGAGCATTGGTGCGCAAAAAGCGAATGCTCGACTGGGCGATGGGTGAATTGCTGGCGTATGGTACGATGCTCGATGACGGCGCCCCGATCAGGATAGCAGGACAGGATACAAGACGCGGGACATTTTCACACAGGCACGCAGTGATCACACTCGAAGGTTCCACCGATGTTTATATTCCTCTCGATTATGTCAGTGAGAATCAGGCTCCGTTCAGAATATATAATTCGCTTCTATCGGAATATGCAGCACTCGGTTTTGAATTTGGTTACTCGCTTGCTACGCCGAACGGTTTAACAATATGGGAAGCGCAGTTTGGTGATTTCGCTAACGGTGCTCAGATTATCATAGATGAATTCATCGCCAGCGCGGAAACGAAGTGGGGGAGGATCAGCGGTTTGGTCATGTATCTTCCTCACGGATTCGAGGGACAAGGGGCGGATCACTCGTCGGCAAGACTTGAACGATTCCTTGTACTGGCAGCCGAAAACAACTGGCAGATAGCGAATTGCACGACCCCCGCCAATCTGTTTCATATTCTACGAAGACAACTCGCAAGACCATATCGCAGACCGTTGGTAATTATGACACCCAAGAGTCTGCTTAGGCATCCGTTATGTCGCAGCAGCATCGATGATGCTGCACCCGGCACGAAATTCATGCCTGTGATAGATGATCCCGATGTCTCTGATGTCAGTCGGGTCCTGATCTGCTCCGGTAAGATCTATTATGATCTGCTGGAAGAAAAAATGAAAAAGAATCGTCGCGATGTTGCGATTGTGAGGGTAGAATAACTTTATCCGATTCCGATTGAGGGATTGACTTCAGTAGCTCGCAAATACTCAGGTGCAAAAGGCTTCTACTGGGTACAGGAGGAGCCTGCGAATATGGGGGCATGGCCGTTTGTCAGCCGCAAGTTTTCCAGATTCAAACTGAAGATCATCTCACGCCGCGAAAGCTGCAGCCCGGCTACGGCATATTCCAGCCTGCACAAATCCGAACAGGATGCAATAATCAAACGCGCATTCGAGGATAACTAATAAATCAACAATCCAGAACTCCATCACC
>JAJRZO010000252.1 GCA_024275215.1 Candidatus Zixiibacteriota bacterium
CTGTCATAGACATGAATGTTGTAATCACGAAGTGCTCGATTCCATTTGATTTCGAGTGGAAAATGTCCCTGAAGTAGAGCGATATTTATATCGGCTTCCCGGGCAGGTAAATCAGGATCATACAACAGAGCGCCTGCAAAGATAAGTACAACTGCGACAAGACTTGCAACAACGACTGCGATCTTTTTTCTATGAAACCATGCAAGGAATATCAATACATTCACCACACACAGCCAGAACGTGATTCCGAGATGCCCCCAGATGTCCGCGGTTTGAATCAGTGGCAAATAGGTTGATTGCGTATAGCACAGAAATGCCCACGGAAATGCGAACTGTGAGAGAGTGCGGATGTATTCAACCGATGTCCACACGAACGGCAAGACAGCTATAAACAGGCTGCTTCTCCGATACAACCAGCAAAACACACCGAAAACAATTGCAAAAAAGAACGAATGGAGTATCGCCATCCCTAACAGACAGAAAAGACCATAAACGATCTTGGTCAAAAGCGGGCTGATAATCGTCACCCCCTGAGAACTGTTGAACGCAAAGCTCATCACCCAGTTCAGGGAAAACATGGTCATTTCGAACCCGAAGAGATAACCAAGCCGGAATCCTGACTTGAATCCCTTGTCCTTCGCTGCAACTATAAGCGGGACAAGACTGAACCATGCGAGAAACCCGAGTGATAATGGCGCAAAACCGGCAGAGAAAAGAACAGCCGACAAAAGCACGAGCCGCTTGTCCCTGTCTACAACAAGCGTCTTCAGGTATTCATATATGCGAAGGACCAATCTGCGAACGAAACACTCTCCCTGATAAAATTGATCAGAACAATATTAATACTGATAAGCAAATCAGGAGTGCATGGATTAGCAACCAAAAAGTAGGTTTTGTGAAGCTACAACAGATATGTCATGGCAACTGGCTGATCACCTTTTACAATTCTGCCGATCTCAAATGGCTTTGAAGAAATACTGCCATCGGAGAGCAGTCGAGACGAATTCTCAGGATCAAGTACTGCGGCAAGGCCGATACCCATATTGAATGCACGATACATTTCCTCGATCTTGACATTGCCAAGTTCCTGCATGATTGTAAAAACCCGTGGAATGCTCTGTTTGCCGACCTCGATCTGAGCGCACAAACCATCCGGAATGATCCTGTTCAGGTTGCCGGGAATTCCCCCGCCCGTGATATGCGCAACACCTCTGACATTGTGCGCCTTTAGTTTATTGATCTCATCGAGATAACAATAATGTGGCACGAGCAATTCCTCGCCGAGTGTGCGACCGAATTCATCGACCTTGCGAGTGACCTCCCATTTCGCAATATCGAAGAAAATCTTCCTCGCGAGCGAATAACCGTTTGTATGCAGTCCCACCGATGGGAATCCGACCACGACATCCCCTTCGGCAATTGTCGAGCCATCGATGACGCCATCGGATGCCACTGCGCCGACGATGAAACCAGCAAGATCATACTCTCCTTTGCGGTAGAATTCCGGCATTTCCGCTGTCTCACCACCAACGAGGGCAATTCCTGACTTCAGACATGCAGTGGCGAAACCCTTCACAATCTCCTCCACCACATTAGGATCGAGAAACCCTGTGCTGATATAATCGAGGAAAAATAATGGCTGCGCCCCGCAAACAGCGATGTCATTGACGCAATGGTTTACCAGATCTGCACCGACAGTATTATGAATACCCGTCATAAAAGCTATTTTAAGTTTTGTGCCGACACCATCACAACTCGAAACGAGAATCGGATCTTTTATCGATTCGAGATCAAGTTTGAACGCACCACCGAATCCCCCAAACTCGCCCATAACATTCTGATTGAATGTCGCGGCAGCCAGTGATTTGATCTTCTCGACCGCAAGATCTGAGCGACTGAGATCAACACCGGCGGAACTGTAATCAACGCGCTTTGAGTCAGCCATAATGATCAAAGCTACGCGGTATCGATCCGATAGTCAACATGTAAATGGATTGTTGGTCTTTCCTGATAATGCCCATATAAATGTGTAACTTGGTATATCCTCATGATTTTGTACACCGTCAGGAATTCTTGAGTACCGTTGTACGCCGTTTCTGTGCACCGTCAGGAAAGGATTCCTGACGGCGCACAGGGATTCCTGACTGGCATAGGGTACACCCTCTGCCAGTACACTAAAAAAGAAATTACCGACTTTCCTAATACACCAATGAATTTATTGCAGGATTCAAAAACCTGAGACTGGCTTTCGCCAGTATGAGATAAACAATGGTTTCCACTTCTCGAAAACAACAACTGCTTGATACAATTCACATTATCCACAGTGGCACAATGCATCAACAGGAATACGCAGGTGGTTTACACCCTGGTGTGAGAATTACGAGCGGAAATCACAAGGTCAGTCGAATCGGAAGAATCGAATACATTACGATTCATGCTGCCGAAAAGTTCCACATCTCTGAAAGTCGTTTCAGACAGCGCTTCAATGAGTTCATCACTTGAATATGGATAAAGTTTTGTGCTGTGCAGACGATGCGAAATCGATTCGCCGCTATGGTCGATTTCGAGGATGTTGAATCTGACAAACGTATCGAGAAAATCGTAGAATCGCACGAATTCCAGATCTCCGTCCGAATGAATCCCGACGATCCTGTTTCCTGAGGCAAGGATACGTTTATAATTCAGAAGCTGCAAAAGAAGTAGTCCGTCAGGTTTCAATACACTTGCAAATGACCCAAGCGCACCGATCAAGTCACGTTTGTTCAACAAGTGCGGAATCGAATTGCCGAGACATAGAACAGCGTCGAATTCATTCCTGATTGTATCTCGAAGATTAGTCATACTGGATGTGATGAATCTGGCCTCTACTGAGTTAGCCCTGGAATTCGCCCTGGCTTTCTGAATCATTGAATCCGACAGGTCAACGCCGGTAGCATCAACACCGAGTTTCCTGAGCGCAATAACATGCAGTCCGGTGCCGCACGCGACATCAAGAACAGATTTGATACTGTAGCGATCAACCCACAACCTGAGAATCGCCATCTCTTTTTCGAGACGACTCTCGAAACGAGTCATTCTGTCGTATGTAGCGGACAGTTCTTCGTAGAAATCCATAGCAGAAAGTGCAGGTTATCGCACTATTCCTTTACAGTAAAGTATGTCTTTACAAGACCAGATTCGACTTCGCGGTGCATCGATCGAAATCCCTTTTCCTTCGCCATGTCGATCAACGGAGCAGGTACAAACGGCGTAATCAGTTCATAGACCTGGCCGCTCGTCAGATTTTTCAATTCATTTAACACTTTGCCGACAGGCTGAACTCCATTCTCGATATCAGACCTTGCATCATAAGTAACACTTATGTTAGAAATATCGAAATGCTTCCCGTCATTATCTGAGTCATCTTCCTGATTGACAGTCACGCTGTCCATTCCCGCCGCTTTTCTCAATGTGTTGATCAATTCTTCGAGCGAAATACCGCCGACTTTCGCAGCCTGACGAAGTGATGTCACCCTTGCGATAGTCCTTCTCAGGACAGGATTGCGCAACTTCGAGAACGCAGGCGCACATTCGACAAGCGTGTCCTCAAGACCCGGATACTCCTTCAGGAGTTCGCCAACTTTCGTCTCAGGTGTAATTGCTTTGCTCACGGTCGATTTCCCCGCTCTATTTGTTCTCAGGATAACTCAGGAGGCGTTGCTCTCCTTCGAGTTTTCTTTTCTCGGTCAGATCCTGGCTCACTTCAACTGTGCCGAGATAGTTGCCATCTTTATCACGGAGCGCGAAATACTCGATATGAATGAAACGACCGCCCATCTCGATCCAGAATGGCGCTCTGGAGGCCTTGCCGGTTCTGAAATCGTCGATGATCTGTTGAACAATATGAACACTCTTCGGTGGATGGCACATCTGAACTTTCCTGCCAAGAACAGCTCTGTTTCTCGCAAAGATGCGTTCCTCACCCTGAGTAAA
>JAJRZO010000253.1 GCA_024275215.1 Candidatus Zixiibacteriota bacterium
AAAGTCTATGTGTATTACGGTGGTCCGGGGTACAATGCGTATCCTGACTACACATATACACTCGGCAGAGCGGCCAATGATTTCCTCGGACACAATGTCTTTGCCGGAGTTGATCTGAACTCGGATGGTTACGATGAACTGATCGCAGGAATGCCCGGAAACGATGATGGCGCCGCGGATGCCGGGGGAGCGGTTCTCATATCAGGCGGCACAACGCCTGCGGTTGACACCTCGTTCCTCGGCAACTCCTCAAGTGAAGAAATGGGTCAGGCAGTCTGTATCTGGTCGGCCTATGGCGACAATTCGCTCATTGTGTGCGGCGCACCGGATTGGAACAGCTTCACAGGCAGAGTACATCTCTACAGCACCACAATAGTATCAAACTCTGCTCCGAATCTGGATCCTGTAGGCGATAAGTTCGTTGCGATTGATCATACATTACAGTTTCAGGTGACTGCTTCAGACCCGAACAGCGACAGCGTAACAATCGCGGTATCTAATCTCCCGACCGGAGCATCCTTCAGTTTTGTCGGTTACGATAGTGGGCTGGGAAAATACAGAGCGGATTTCTCATGGACGCCGGGAGCGGGTGACGAAGGAGTTTACGACAGCATTCTATTCACTGCGAATGATGGTGAACTGATTGATTCGGAGTATATAACCATTACTGTTGGTAATTTCGTCTGCGGTGACGCCGATGCGAATGGTTATGTTGATATCGACGATGTTGTCTATCTGATTACTTACATTTTTGGCGGAGGCCCCGCACCCGATCCACTTGCGGCGGGTGATGCTGACTGTACGGGCTATATCGACATCGATGATGTGGTGTATCTCATCAATTACATCTTCGGCGGCGGTCCCGCACCTTGTGCAGCGGGGTGCTGATTTCACAGAACAGGTGGTTCTGATACCGGACAACCATTTAGCAGGAGTGGGGCACTCCTCCGTTACTCGTCTTCTGATGTATGCACGGTAAGTGTTGGGGCGACTGATTTTGAATAGTTGCGACTGCGACGCCTAACCAAAGAGTTTCTTTATAGTAGATTTGATTGGACCTTCGTATTTTTTCACAACCATGACTGAAGTTGGAGTATAACGGGCGACCTTTTCGGGGATTTCTCCGAACAGCATTTTTCTGAAAAACGGCTCCTTCGCCGCGCCAATCGCCACCAGATCAAAATCCCTGCCGGCTTTGGTGATTCCTCCGGCAATTGTTGATGATTCGATAACTCGCCTGTTCTGTTCTATTGTTTTATCAAAGAGGCTCAGTGTATTTTCAAGTTGTCTCTCCATTTCCTGATTATGATGCGGTTGTGCATTCTCAGGGATGACATAACCAGCAGTAACTTTCATATCAAAATTTTTAGCCATGCCATTCAAAATTGTAGCCGCCATTCTGGCGTTAGGGCCGCCGGAAGTGGGAAGCAGGCAGTTCCGGGGAGGGTGTTTCCCGCTCGTCTTTATAAGAGCCAGATCGCATGGGGCAAGACGAACGATTTTGTCAGCTATTTCCCCGAACAATCTGTCACGTGTGTTTGTATAACCTTTCCAGCCCATAACCAGCGCCTGCGCATTCTGATTATCTATAGCTGACAATACTCCGTCAGCGGCATTGTGGGCAATAATGATTTCTGTCTCAAGGTTAATGTTCTTCTCAATCGCACATTTCCTGGCTTCATCAAGTAACAGTTCTTTGTCATGGGCAATTCGAATACC
>JAJRZO010000254.1 GCA_024275215.1 Candidatus Zixiibacteriota bacterium
GCGTGGGTGACTTGGCTGTGCTGATAGAGCAGTGCGACGATTGGCTCGCTGCCGAAAAGCAATACCGCCTGCGCGGGGAGTATCAGGAACAACCCAAACCTGAGCGTGCTCGCATAGTGTTCCGCCATTCCCTTCAGATCATTTTCTGCGGCCAGACGCGACGCACTCGGAAGCGAGACTGTGGCAATTGCCACCCCGAAAAGTCCGAGCGGAAGATGCAGCAGTCGATAGGCATAATCGAGATAGGATACCGCACCATCGGCAAGCCGTGATGCCAGATTCGTTATGACGAAAACATTAACCTGTGTCGCCGCAAGGCCGATTACCATCGGCGCCATCAGCTTCAGAATTTGCTTTAGCTCAGGGTTATTGAATTTGAAAGTCAGTTTGAATCTGAACCCATCCCGCCTGAGTTGTGGAAGCTGTACGAAACATTGGCCGAGACCGCCTGCGAGCACACCTAAAGCCATTCCGAGAATAGGAGGATCGGTAAACGGGCAGAGTATGAATCCTGCGGCGATCATACCAATGTTCAGAAGCGCAGGCGCGAATGCAGGCGTGCCGAATTTCCCGAGCGAATTCAGCATCCCCATGAACAGCGCTGCGATTGAGACAATCAGCAGAAACGGCATCATTACCTGTCCGAGCAACACGGTCAATTCAAATTTGCCGGGAATATTTTCAAAACCGGGAGCAAGGATCGTCACAATACCCGGCACAACGAAAATACCGATCAGCATCAGCAAGCCGACAGTTACCATCAGAAAACTGAGTCCGACATTTGCTGTCTGGAAAGCGTCAGATCTGCCGGCTTCCTTCAACTTAGAAGTAAATACTGGAATAAACGCTGCCGAGAGTGCACCCTCAGCGAACATATCGCGCAGCATATTGGGTATTTTGAACGCAGCTACAAACGCATCGTTGGCGTCGCTCGCACCGAAAAGTCCTGACATCACACTCATCCGCGCCATTCCAAGCAGACGAGATGTCAGCGTACCTGCCGAGACTTTTGCCGTCGATCTTACAAACTTAGTCTGTTCGTGCCCATTTTCCATTGACAAACCACGCTAATTCACTATATTCGATCCCGAATTATCAACGCCTTAGGCAGAAGGAGCAGTGATTGGCGCATCACCTGCATACAAAAAAAGCTATTCGACAGACGGTCAAGCGTAAAAGGCGCAATCAGACCGACAAATCGAAGATGAAGACCGCGATCAAGAATTTCCTCGCGGCGGACAATGCTGACAGCAAGGCGACAGCCTTGAAGGTTGCACAGAGAATGATTGACAGGGCTGCGAAGAAAAACGTGATTCACGATAACGCCGCTGCCCATAAGAAGTCTCAGCTCTCCAAAGCTTATAACGCATTCGTTAAGTCGCATACATAACCAACTGTCAGAGTTCTGAGAATCGCCGGCATTCGTGTCGGCTTTTCTATCTCCATTCTATTTCCACACGATACGCGGCGTCATCCTGAGCAAACCCGGTTTACGCATCAGGATTCGTCTTATCACTTTGATGGAATCGATTGAACGAATCGTCCTGCCGCCGAGCATTTCAGCTGCAATCTCCAGCACAGCATCAATCTCGCCCGGCTTCATCCTTCTGAATATCTGATGTGCTAACGCATACATCCTCAGTTTTCGGCCAAACACCGACATGAACGCTCGTGGGTAATCTCTGAGCACCGAGTTCTTTCCGCTTCTGATATATTTGCCGGAGACTTCTCCAGCCAGTTGTCCCGAATAAAGCGCGGTTGCAATCCCCGCGCCAGTAAGTGAATCGACAAGTCTTGCAGCATCGCCGATCGCCATAACATTACCTTTGAGTATTGTTCGGCGACCCTCGAAATGCGGCACGATGCCCATCGTACGGGATGCTATCCTGTATGATTCGAATCGCCTGCTGACAAATCTGTTGAGCATATCGAACGGATTCAATCCATCAGCCAGCGTTGGCACGAAACCAAGTCCGACATTAGCTGAATGTGAACTCTTGGGAAAAACCCACACATAACCGCCCGGTGCGAGTTCACAATCGAAATACATCTCAGGTGTCCCACAATCGATATCGATGTCCTCGATACGATACTGCGCGCAACTGGCAAGCTGTGATGGGAGCAGGTTTTTAACCAATCCGGCCTTACGAGCAATGACCGACTCAACACCATCTGCAGCAATCAGAACCTTGAACTGAACATATCGGCTCGAACCTTGCGAATGCAGACTGATTGACCCGTATCTTCCATTGTCACATACTGGATCATCGGCACGGCAGTTTGTCACTATATCAGCACCCGCATCGACAGCCATTCGTGCGAGATGAGGCTCAAACTTGGTTCTGTCTATTACAAATCCCGCATCAGGATGATCTATATACAGGCTGGTTCCATTCGGTGAAACAAGTTTTGCGCCAGAAAGACGGCAGCAAATCCAGTCTTCATCAGGATCGACAACCCGACTCAGCCCTTCGCCACTGATCCCCTCGGCACAAAGCAATGGCCTGCCGACCTCCTTGTGGGTCTCCACAAGAAGCACATCCACTCCAGCCTGGGCGGCAGTCCGTGCCGCAGTCAATCCGGCTGGACCGCCACCGACAATGACTACATCATACTCTGATTTCATCTCTCAAAACGATAGCCCTCGGAGGGCAGGTGATTATGCACAATTTGCATGATGTGCAGTTATCGGGAACTTCCCTGACTCCATCGGAGTCGAGAACAAGAGCATCGAACGCGCAGACCGCAATGCAACCTCCGCATTCACCGCACAGGTGACTGTCGATTGACAAAAGTAACTCAGGCATTTCATCGGTCATTCTAACTGAGAATAGTTGTCAATTCAAGTCAAATGTTAAGTAGTTCGATGTTCCGCAGGATTGCAGTCACTCATGATGAGTGGCGCGCTCAGGCTTTGCCGGGCGTGTGGACATGTAGTTAATCGCAATGGCGACAGCTATAATTTCGCGGAAATCTGAGTAAAGGGATGTACACCTGTAACTGAGTTCTCTTTACTGGGAGTAAAATCGAATCTCAAACTCAGGTTGATCGGAGGAAGATATGGAATCCCATGCGCTGCTCTGTTGAGTGCGCTCGGAAGCCACGACACATTGAATCTAAGGCTTTTTCTGAATCGATGAATTTTGCGATGGAATACAAGTATTTCAGACGGTGTAGGAAGCCTTCCGGCAAGTTGAAAAACTGTGGCTATCGAATCACCATGTATATCAAATTCTCTGTACGAAATGAGCTGTTCATTCGTTTTGAGAAATTGTAAAAGAGCGACAAGTGATTTGTATTCGAGTTCAAGAGTCGTTCCCTCCTGACGCACTCTGTAGAATACGCCAAGATCAGGAATAGCGAAACTCACCAGACCGCTCCTGCTGTCATCATGTTCGTATTGTCTGCCATGAAAGTAACATTTCATATTTGCTCGTCTCCGTGCAAAATCTCTCGCAAAGAGTATGCCACAATGAGAAACGCGCTCCGCACAAATCCCGGGGGGTAATTAACTTATGGCACGGCATCGTATTAAGTCACGTACAATACCAATTGGTTTTGAGCTGCTTGCGATATGCGGAGGCTGTCGGGCGATCTTGTGCATCAAACTGCATATAAAACGCAGTAAGAGTAATCAGTCCTGCGAGGAGTTCCCGAACAGGTCGAAATCACAAGATCATAAAGAACTTCTCAGGGTGTCAAGAAGTTCGCCTTTTGCTTCGATATATGTTCCGACTGCACTGGCAACGACTTCACCCCGATCGTTCACTGCCTCACCAACTGTACGGATTATCCGCCTGCCGGCTTGAGTGATCGATCCGGTAAATTTGATTTTCTGACCTGTTAGAACCGGGCGTTTGAATTTGACCGTCATCTCGGCAGTGACAGCGAAGATTCCTTTTGCCAGCACTGCCTTAATCATAACCTCATCGAGCATCGCAGATAGAATCCCGCCATGCAGGACATTTTTGTAGCCCTGAAATTCTCCGCCAGCCGTAATTTCCGAGACGACCGATCCATCATCCATCTCGAAAAATTCCGCCTGCAGCCCATTGCTGTTACAGTCGCCGCAGACGAAACATTCGCTGTACTTGACTACTTCTTTCACAGTTATCCTCATCGATAGAAGTACATCAAAACTTAGGTGCATGATACAAGAATGATCTACTCGGAACAAGGCGAAAAAAAAAGCGGGAAGATTTCATCTCCCCGCCCACAAGCTCAGTATGGTGTTAGTCTAAAAGTTGAGATCCAGAGTGTAGGTCCAGCGTGTATTCTCAGAGATAGCCTCTATAGAGGCCACACCGTCAGACCCGATCACAACATTGAAACTCCAGCTGCGTGAGTTGTTTGTAGTAGTATTGTTCTGTGTAACACTGGTATTGGAAGTTATCTGCAGATTGATCGTTCCGCCAGTCAGTGTGCTCATGTTCCATTTCAAAGTCAGGTCAGCTCTTTCGAACTGGACATCCGTAATAGTAACATCAGCATCGAAAACCGTAAGCGTCTGCACATCGCCGAGAATATCCAGCGTTTCCACATCGATCTGACCAACGCCATTGACTGTTGCCTTCGTTTCATTGACGCCTGAATAAAAATCCTTGAAATAGGAATTAGTGTTCAAGTGTCCGCCATTACCACCCTGCACCGTGCTCTGTATATGCACTCTGTTGTCAATACCGGTAGTCCCCCAGGTGTAGTAAGGCGTCGGTTGGCCATTATACAGGAACATGACGCTGTCGATCATCGAATAGGAACCGGATGCCGCGACATTCCCGACATACAGAGAGTACCAACCCGCCTGATCATCATACTCATAGACCACCGAATCATCGGGATTGACCGGCAGCCTGTCTTTCCATTCGTTCGTTGTGTCAATAGCGAATCCCCACGGATTCATGAGCGGAGAGACGGTGTTGTCGACAAGGCTGTCGAGCAACTGATCTACATTCTCGCTCATCTGCAGGAATTCGTAATCGTTGGGATTTCCCTGCTTCATCGATGTGTCTGTGCCGCTATCTGAAGAACATCCGGCCAGAAAAGCAAGCACCGCCACGATGGTGAAAAGTCGCAGGTACACAGGGCGCATCATAATCACCTTCCTCCTTATGCTTAAGTCTTTCTCAAATTCCTCAAGAGCTGTGTCATGATGGCTTTCTGGATATGCAGTCGATTTTCAGCTTCGTCAAACACAATCGAATGCGGACCATCCATCACCTCGTCGGTGATTTCTCTTCCACGTTCGGCAGGCAGACAGTGCATAACCTTCACATCCTTCTTGGCCACCTTCAACAGTTCGGAGTTGACCTGGAACTTGCGAAGCATTTCGGCTTTTTCAGCAGCCTGATCCTTCTGTCCCATGCTGGCCCATACATCCGTATAGACTACATCGGCATCATTAACGGCTTCTTTAGGATCGTGATAAATGCCAATCGTCGACACTCCTGCCTCCTGCGCCCTGCGTAAAGTTTCGGAGTCGGGGAGTGTTTCCGGTGATGTGCCAATAGCCAGATTCAGCTTAAACATTGTGGAAAGGTTCAGCCATGAGTTCGTAATATTGTTACCGTCACCAAGATACGCGATTTTCAAATCTTCGAATCGACCGAGATGTTCCCAGATCGTAAGTATATCGCCCATGATCTGGCATGGGTGCGTTAAGTCTGTAAGACCATTGACAACCGGGACATCTGCATGTTTGCCGAGATTTTCAACATCTTCGTGGGAGAACGTTCTGATTTGAATCAATCCTACATATCGAGAGAGCACTTTGGCGGCGTCATGGATCGATTCGCGCTTACCGAGTTCGATTTCCTTCTCGGTGATATAGAGCGAACTGCCTCCGAGCTGGTGGATACCGGTCTCGAATGATATTCTTGTACGAAGTGAAGCCTTGTGGAAAATACAGGCTACGGTCATGCCCGCCATCGGTTTCTCGGTGAACTTGCCACTTTTCATATCGCGCGCCAGTTGCATTGTTTCGATAAGTTCATCGCGCGTGAAGTCTGTAATCTGGATGAAGTCCTTTGTCATCTTAGCACTCCTTATTTATGCAGGTGGTATCTTGTCTTCAGATTCCGTCAGAATGTCGGATCGAATGTAGATGAATAAGCGGGCGTGTCAAGTAAATTTGGTTCCAGGCAGCATTCACACATGATGTTCTTGCGCCGTCAGAAATACTTTTCTGACGGTCCTGAGGAGTAATGATGCGTATCGTGCGCGGCACATGTCCAGAGGTTGTCTCAAAAGTACAATTTTACTCATGCAGGAAGACGACATTGTCATTCCCGCGAAGGCGGGAATCCATCCTAACCGCAACACATTCAATGGATTCCCGCCTGCGCGGGAATGACGCTACTTATTTCCGTAAACAGAATTACCTGTATTTCACATCTTTTGAGACAGCCTCTCCACATGTGCCGAACTAAATGCTGCCGCGACCA
>JAJRZO010000255.1 GCA_024275215.1 Candidatus Zixiibacteriota bacterium
ATGTTTGTTTGTCGAAACCCCTATCGAACAGATCAGATTTAATCGATCCTTGATTTCTCGCTTGATGTTGACGGCGATTTCGACCGGATCGGGATGAACTTTCAGCGGATCTGTTATGTCAAGATATGCTTCATCGATCGATGTAACCTCGACGAATGGAGTAAATTCATAGAATATCTCCCTGATTTTCTCAGCATAATACGAATAGGAATCACCTGAATCCGACACTACAATTGCATCAGGACACAATTTGAGAGCTTTATACATTGCCATTCCTGATTTGACTCCGAAGGCTCGCGCTTCGTAAGAACAAGTGGCTACAACCCCTCTTCGCGATGCAGAGAGACCGACAAGAAGCGGCTTGCCTCGTAGTTCAGGATGATGCAACTGTTCGACCTGCGCGAAGAAAGCATCCATATCGACATGCAAAATTACTCTCTCAGGATGATACTTATCATTCGAATAGAGCTTCCTGTCGCGCATCGTGCCGCGACCGCCAAGCTGAAACATTATCCCAACACTCCACTTGTTATGCACTTCAAGTAATACTACAGCAATGCCGTATGACTGTCTGCATACCACACTACTACTCTACAGCTATTCTTGTCAATTGCCAGACCGAGTCATACTGGTCGAATGAAAGCTCAAAAAAGTTGGACGCCTCGTCCTGAACTGCGAAATGACGCAGTCGATACCGTCCGATTTCACTTTGCCAGTCACCGGTGACCTTGACGACTTTATAGACTTTCTCATTCCATCGAAATCTGAGCGGTCGCATACGGCCTTTCTCGAACAACGCGATGACATCGACTGGTTCTTCGATTTCCTGATACATAGCTACATTCTTCTCAGTAACCCGACAACTTTGCCGGCAATATAAAATCGAGGTGTGTCATATTCTACGATAATGGGTCCAAATGCGTCGTTTTCAGGTTCGAGCCTGACATGGTCTTCCTCCGGGTAGAATCTCTTGACAGTGGCCTCATCTCCGATCACTGCTACGACAATATCCCCTTTCTCTGCGGTATTCTGTTTGCGTACGACCACAAAATCGCCATCTGCAATCCCTGCGCCGATCATACTCTCCCCCACAACTCGCAGAGTAAAATTCTCACCCGAAGGTACGAACGACGCATCGACTGCAATACTGCCATCGATATTCTCTTCAGCCAGCAGCGGTGCACCTGCCGGAACGGAACCGACGAGCGGAAGTTGTCGCACTGCGGTAAACATTTCATCAGCAAGCTCGATTCCGCGTGATACAAGAGGCGTTTTTTTGATATATCCTTTCTTTATCAGAGCATTCAGAATCGAGCGTACACCATTAGTAGACCTGATTGAGAATCTTTCTCCGATCTCTCGAATTGTTGGCGGGATTCCTCTTTCGCGAATGCTTTCCGATATGAAATTAAATATCTGTCTTTGTCTGTCAGTCAGCTTTGCTTTTGCCATATTTCAAGAACTCCTTCATACATCCCGAACTCTGGTAAATCGCTTTGCAGCCCAGTTACTGCACAAATATACAGTAGTGCACACATGTGTCATTGTCAAGAGAAAAAACAGGCTTTAGCATCATATTTCTAATGACATTTTACCTGTGGTAACTCGAAGTCAATATTAGCTGTGGACATAAATGATTTTCGAATTATATTCAACCAATCTGGTGGTCGATTGTATAAGTACTAATTGGAAACTTTGGGAGAATCAAGAAACGCAATGATACGACTGATTAGTTCAACTTTGGGATTGACGCTGCTACTTTTCCTGACGCTTCCAACTGACAACTGTCAGGCGGGTTACAGAGGGAGAACAGTAATACGCGAGGCTGGTTTTGACTTTGGAATAATTCCACAGAATTCCAAAGTGACCAAAAAGTTTTTTATAATTAACGAAGGTAGTGACACCCTGAGAATAGTAGATATCAAGCCGGGGTGAGGATGCACAAAGGCTCCTGTTACGAAGGAGCTTATCGCTGCCGGTGACAGCACTGAAATTGAATTGATTCTCGCAACCGCAAGAAAAAGGGGTGAGTACAACAAGTCGGCGAGAATCGTAACGAGCGATCTGCTCAACAGGACTATGATGTACAAGATTAAAGCAAACATCGTCCCTGAGAAGGCTCCGACTTCCCCGATTGTTTGCATGCCTAATAAACTTCTGCTGACGACAGACGATATCGGCAAAACACAAAAAGCGACGATCAAGAGTGTAGTTGTCGACTCCCTTGATCTCAAGATAGTCTGGTTCGATTCTGATTTTCTCGATGTCCGCCTGCCAAAATCTCGTATCGGACCGGGTGAATCCGTCGAAGTGCAAATAGACATTAAGAATCAGAAAGACAAAAAAACTTTCGACAAGTCGATCACGTTCATGGCCGGGGATACCAGGTTGACATTGCCGGTAAAAGTCACTCCTGCAAAGAGAGTTGGAAGCAAAGCAGGTGCGGGAGGATGATTTGAGTTTATCATGCAGACCTGAAAGATTATTGAGGTTTGTCATCGTTGCAATTAACCACGGGGAGATTGGCAATCTCATATTCGATTGTGAATTGAGATCGCCATATCACTGCCGCTCCTCGTGATGCCAACAGGATATTTTCGAACTGATACTGATAATATATGTGACACGATGGAGGTGATATATTGAAACGCTCTTTTACATTACTCTGCCTGATGTTGTTCTTTGTGACTGTGGCTTATGCCGGAACACCTGTTAAGCCAAAGATAGTGTCAGAGACAACCGGGGACTATACTGAGGGAAGATTGTTTTTCCCCGAACTTGAATTTGATTTTGGATATATCCCACAGAATAGTTTTGCAAGCCATTCGTTCTGGCTCCACAACAAGGGAACCGACACTCTCGAAATCATTCAGGTCAAACCCGGGTGAGGGTGCACAAAGGCGCCTCTGACAAAGAGGCTTATCGCTGTCGGTGACAGCGCAAACATAGAACTGATTTTCTCAACGGGAAAACGGCACGGTAAGCAGAACAAAGCCGCAACAGTCGTAACGAGTGACATCACAAAAGGCAACATCAAGCTGAGGCTTTTTGCCGATGTTTACCCTGTCGATGAACCGGCTGCCCCCGTAACGGTTGAGCCTGCCACGGTCGAATTTAGCCGTGATGTGGCATCGCCGCATTCCACTGTGCTTGTTACGAATACATCAGATGTCCCTCTGACTCTGAAAATGGTCAATGCTCCCGGTGGTGACTTCATTGTAAACTATTCCGACAAACCGATTAAACCGGGTGGCTCGACTAGGTTGACAATAAAAGCTGTGAAAGGCTATGAACCCAAGCTGACTAAGAAATCGTTCACGTTTGAATTGAATGACGCTAAACGGACAAGGATTACGATTCCTGTCCGAACGGTTAAACCAAAGGCGAAAGTCCTCCAACAATCCGGTGCAGGTAAGACAGGAGGTAAATAGGAAAAGAGCTGCACAAATCAGGCAATGACCTTGACTTTCGAGGTTAAACATATAACTTGAAGTATTAGTTTAGATGTACACGTGGATATTGGGATAGTATCACAAACAGGAGCAGGCAAAGAATGAAAAGAATTGTAATACTGGCCTTGCTCGTAGTCGTAGCATTTGTGGCATTTTCTGTCCTTCACAACCGGGCAATATCCAACCCGGCGAATCTGGAGAACAAGGTTGCGTCCGCTTCATCTGCCAAGAATTCTCCGACTACTCAGCAGCGGAAAAAGGCAGTTGAACCGGAGAGTCCGTACCTCAACGGCAAAGCAAAGTTCATTGAGGAAGCTTTTGATTTTGGTCTAACCCCAACGAATAGCACTGTCTATCATCCATTTTATGTCACGAATGTCGGGACAGATACGCTCGACATAATCAAGGTAAAACCTGGGTGAGGATGCACAAAGGCTCCGCTTGATAAGCGGTACCTCGCTGTCGGTGACAGCGCAATGATTGGAATAAGTCTCAAGGTTGGCAGAGCTGTAAGGCATGTCTCGAAATCGCCAAGGGTGACTACGAGCGATCCGGAGAAAAAACAAACCAGATTGAAGTTGTCTGTAGATGCTGTTGCAGCGTTTGACAGCACCATGCCTGTAACGATTGCTCCGGAGAGAGTAAGCATTCCTCCTGAGAAAAAAACCGACCAGTTCCGTCTCGCTGTGAAAAATGTCTCAAGCGAACCGGTTACTCCGCGTCCTGTTTTCATTCCCGATGACATTGTGGATGTGAAACTTCCCCGCAAGATCGCTCCGGGCGAGGAAGGCACGATCCTTGTGAAATTGAAAGACGATTATGAGTGGAAGAACTACAAGACTTCTCTCACGATTGTGATGTCTGACGAAAATCTTACGAGATACACGATTCCAGTTGAAATCGGGACTTTCGTACGTACTAAAGCAAAGACGCCGGCCAAACCGAAAACTGTTTCTTCAAGCACTACTACGAAGAAGACTGACAGCCCAATTCGTCCAACCGGCTCTAAAGGAAGCGGATCGAATTAAGTCAGACAAACTTTGAAATGAACAGTGACCGCCCTGAACAAAGGGCGGTCTTTTTTTTAGGAGTATTACCGAAAACGGGAGATCGGTAAATTCTACTTTCATATTTGATATAAGTATGCTATAAGTTTATGCTATGAAGTTACGCAAAGCGTATGATTCCGTAGCGAGTTTTCTGTCGCACTATATAGGTGGTTTGCACCGAAATATCGGTGAACATCATGTGTTTCTCTTCGCGGGCGGTCTTGCCTTCTCTCTCCTTCTGTGTATTCTTCCCCTCGTGCTGATTGTCTTTTCAATCATCGGACATTTGCTTGAAAAGACTACTGTCTCGGAAGAAATCTCGTTGTTTATACACAACTTGATTCCATACAAGGTTTATGCCGACTATGTCGAGCAGGTGGTTTTGTCTCGTGCAAATGATTTCACGATTTTCAAGGGTGTAGCCGGGCTTGTCGGCATGGCTGGAATACTCTTTGCAGCCAGCGGTCTTTTCAGTAGCATGAGAACGGTTTTGAATACAGTCTATAAAATCAACAGTAATCAATCAGTTTATGTCAGCAAGCTTCGAGACATTGGTCTTGTGCTGATAGTCGTCGTCTACTTCCTGTTTTCGACTACACTATTGCCGATGCTCTCTATATTTGAAGAGGTGGCAAGCAGAGCACCATCACTGAGCATGTTTGATCTGGCTACCCTCGCTGATTTTGCACTTGAAGTGTTGTCGGTCGTATTGATCCTTGCAGTGTTCTACACACTTTACTTTCTCGTGCCGCAGAAGAGAATGTCCAAACGAGTGGTGTTTGTGAGTGCATTGTGGTCGGCGCTGCTGTGGAAACTTGCCGAGAGAGGATTTGATTACTATATCACGAGTGTCGCCACGCTTACACGAGTCTATGGCGCATATTCGCTCGTGATCGTGGTCGCGTTATGGATTTATTACACGTCGATAGTCTTCATTCTCGGCGCGGAAATCGGACAACTCTATTACGAACGACGACAACAGCGAGTACATAGACTTGTAAGCTACTGATTAAGCGAAACGAAGCATTTCTTCCTTCGCCACCCTAACCGGAGGGAGACGCCATGAAAAACATGAAGAAGTTATTGTGTCTCATTGCTGTGTTGTTGCTGCTCCTCCTCGCCGCAAAGAGTACAGCGCGGGCGGCAATGACGACAATGTGCGGATCCCTTTGCCATCAGATGACAATACGTTTTTTTGAATAGACATCTTGGCGACAAGCTGCTGGTCAGTTGGTGTCTGGAATGTGCCTCAAGCAGGTATGGCGTACGTTGTAGCGAAACATGTTCTCTGAACTGAATACTGTGGTGGATTATGCCTTTCCTGCTATCTCAACGGAAGCGGCATTGGTAACATCGATGATGTAGTTTATCTATGAACTACCTATTCTCCGGCGGTCCCGCGCCAGG
>JAJRZO010000256.1 GCA_024275215.1 Candidatus Zixiibacteriota bacterium
AGGCGGGGGTCCATTTAACATCAACGCATTCAATGGATTCCCGCCTGCGCGGGAATGACGCTACTTATTTCCGTAAACAGAATTACCTGTATTTCACATCTTTTGGGACAGCCTCTCCACATCTGCCGATTTGAAAACAACAAGGATGGCAGAACCGCTCCGCCGCACTTCTGGTTCTGCCCTGTTCAGAGGAACATTTCATCGACTATTCCTGATGAAATACTCGACGCAGGCTTTCCCTCGGTCAGTCAATTCATAATAAGTGTGATTCCTGTGCTTGATCCACTTGTTGTCGACAACACCTTTGCGATAACGGATCATAAGTTTTGGAACTCGCCTGAGCAGCCCCATATCTCTTAGCTTTGCGTGTCTGTCAAAGACTTCCTGTTTGTCTAAATAGAGCAGCCTCGCGACCTTGTGCGAGTAGTCGAGACCAACTTTGAGATGCAGTTCGAGTATCCTGAAATCATTCTCTTCGAGTGAACGGTATGTCTCATCAGGTTTGAATTGTTCTCTCAGAAGTATATCATCCCAGGATAACTCGATCAGTCTCTCCTGCTCGACATTCTTGAGATTCGGACAATCAGCAGCATGCAGCTTGATAATATCATCATGGCTATGGAAACCGACAACCGGCTGTGCAGGTGTCGGATTACAGCAATTGGCAAGAGCATACTCCGGCCTGATTTTGAAATGCTGATCGGCAGACATATTTGAATATAGCTGGAAGTAGCTCAGACAGCAATAATGCTTGTTGAAGAAGTTTTGTAATTTTGTAAGTTTTTCTGTCAGGTGCACAGGGCACCTGACCTACAAGACTGCAGAACTCATGTCCCAAGTTGACATGAGCTACAAAGATGGATGCCGGATCAAGTCAGGCATGACGGTGTCGCATTGTTGGGTATGGCAAATATCCACACATGCTGAATCCCGTAATCCACCCAAAGCGGAGCGACGGGTGGGGATTCCTCGTATTGGTAATTGGATTCTATTGATTGAGCGGAATAACTAATCGATCAAGTTCATCTATTGGCAAATCGCCGATGAGCAATGCCATGTCGCCGCCACCGGCACCAGTCGGTTTTGCTCTGCCTCCATGCTTGCGTGCCCATGAATCGAGTTCATCATGAACGGGAAGGCGATATTGAATCTTCGCAGCTTCAGCGCAGCGATTCATTTCGGATACGAATAAATCGATAGCGTTGACCAAATCATTGATTGAGGAATTAAACCAGAGTGGAGCGAGATTATCAGCCGTGACTCTCAATGAATCAAGCTGCTCTGTTGCGCGCGAGCTGTCATCTTTCAGCCAGCTCTCGAATTTAGTTACCATCTCGCGAGTGTTTGATGGTACTCCTGTCCACGCAAGATGCAAAGTCGTAGTAAGATTGGAAAACTCAATGACATCGACATCCACTCCTGACTCATCGAGCCTGAACAAAATCGGCTGTTTCAAGGCGCACACGGCAACATCCGCACCGCTACCGATTCCACCCTGAACATGCCTGTGAATATAATCAGCATAAGCTGCGATCTTCTCGATATTGTCATCCCAACTGAATCCGGCACGCTCAAATCTGAGCGCAATGACACCGACAGCTTCGGCAGCAGAGAGACCAAGCCCAAGCTTCGTGCGATTACCGTCTTTGTCGTGGAAGAACTGCTCATTGTTGATTTCAGGTTTCAGATCGCCATGTTCTTTTTCGTACTGCTCCAATTCGGCAATCGGGAAATCAACAGCAGCACGCACGATCTTTGTATAAGTGCCAACATCCACATCAGAAGATTCGCGAGCTTCGAGATACCGAGCCACAGGTAACAAAGCAGCGGCAGCACCATGCAGTACCGCATATTCTCCCGACAGCATCACTTTGGCAGGTACACTGACAGATGTCATTCCCATTCGATCACCTCCGAGCCACCCGCAGGCTTAGCAATAAATGCCGTTTCGACTCCCGGAGTATTACTCACACGTTTCAGGACTCTGCCCAGTTCGGTCAGTTTGCAGATGAAACAGACATTCGGACCGGCATCGATTGTAGCGTATGCGGCGATACCATCTGATCTGATCATGCGAGCGAGTTCGATCAGCGCAAGCGTCGTCTCATTCCAATAGACAATCGATGGCCTCGTGGCAAGGATGCACCCGTGCATAGCAAGCGCGTTTGCCTCGGCGATCTCACCAATCGTGTTGAAGTCAGAAGATTTCAGAGCTGCAAGCATTGCCTTATAATCACGTTTCGACTGGTCGATCCACGCCTTGAAATACGGTGAGCTTGTCTTGCAGAGTTTCATTGCCTCTCTGGATGAAACCTTCTTAGCGGAATCACCTGCAATTGCAACAACCATCCCAAAATCGACCTGATCCGCTTCAATAATCATCTTTGCAGCAGGATCGCTCCCTGTCGGCAACGCTGCGATGCCTCCGACAATCGATCTCGCGGCTGAACCGCTTCCAAATCGTGCAAGACGGGACAGAGTCGATCTGGCTATATTGGTTTTTGACAATTCACTCAGCGCCGTTGCAAGTGCTGCGAAACCTGATGCGCTGGAAGCAAGCCCCGCCGCAGTCGGAAACTTGTTCGCAGAGGAAATCCTGACATGCCCGTCAAGCAGCTTTCTTTCCCGCCAGAGTTCGAGATAGTCCCTGATTCGCTGGGCAGTAGTTCTGTCAGCCGATTTGCCGTCAAGTTCTATTCTGTCCCGCTTCTCTTTCGTCTTTGTGACGAGTGTCTCGGTGACAAGTGAATCAAGAGCGAGGGAAATCGAAGCAGTTGCGGGCAGATTCTTTTGCTCATCAAGTTTACCCCAGTATTTTATCAGTGCGATGTTGGCATAAGCTCGAACCCTGACCCTGCGGATCATATTGTGGCTCCGAGTGTAAACGGGTAAATCAGCGCAAATTCACTGGAAAGCCGATCCAGCAATTCATACTGCGCCTCAGGCTTGACTATGGCTACAACCGCACCGCCGCCGCCCGCTCCGGTCAGTTTTGCACCGAGTGCTCCGTTGTCGAGCAGAAGATCAACAGCTTTGTCGAGCGCCCTTGTCGATACGCCGAGTCTGGCAAGGAGCGAATGATTTTTTTCCATCAGCCGGCCACATTCTTCCGGGTCACCTGTACCGAGTGCAATCCCGGCATCCACAGTGATATTGCCGATTTCGTCGAATATGGCATTCACCGCTTCCGGATCGCGCAAGCGATATCGTTTCACTTTTTCCACAAGTTCGATAGTTCGTGCTCCCGGTTCAACGATGCACACCAGACCTGTCATAG
>JAJRZO010000257.1 GCA_024275215.1 Candidatus Zixiibacteriota bacterium
CACGTCTGCAGTGTCAGGGTTTATTTTGAATAGGAGGGTGATATTGGTGCGTGAAGAATAGTCCTCCAGGCCCGAAAGTTATGCGCTAAGTGTATGTGAGACTTGGCTGCACGGATTTGAGAGAGACTACGGAGGGCACAGAAGTAAAGAGTAATAGGAGAATCCTTTTAATAAAGCAGCAGGAGGTTATTAGATGAAATTGTTGCAAAGTATCATTGTCATAGTGACAATGGCCATTGTTTTCGCATCCCCGATCCTTGCCGATGACATCGGCACAAAAGATACACTCAGGTTGGAAATTTCAGGAGACTGGAATATCCTTTCAACCGCTGACAGCTCATATTCGATTGGCCTGTATGCGTGGGCTGATGATAACAACATCCTCGGCTCATCTATCCCTCTCAGGCTGACTATGTCCGGGACATTCTATGATGCTGCGGAGCATGACTCGTTTATTGTGGTTGATACTCTTATCAAGGATTCAAACTGGAATCCGGCTATCTTTTCCTTCAGACGAAGTGTTGTGAAAAACGACGTCGGTTATCCGGCAGCGAATACGGATGAGGACTTTGGGTACAACGGACTGCTTTTCGGTGGAACTAACATATTTTCTCCCCCGCTGTTCAACTATGCCACAGTTACGAAATTAGGTGACTTGATCCTCAAGATCCGTCATCCTGAGAAGTTGCCGCAGGTTTTCACAATTGAAATCGATTCATCGTTCTTTGAACCGGCGGGCACTTTCAAATTCTCTCCGACCGGTTCGCAGGGACATCAGCCGTATTTTGACAAAGTTACGATCACAGTCAATAACGGTGTCCTGGAAGCAGCCGATGAGGGCTCTGGAGCAGCGATCAAACCTGAGGCATACAGGCTGAATCAGAATACGCCGAATCCGTTCAACCCATCGACAACGATCAGCTTTTACAACGAAGCTAAAGGTCAAGTCAATCTGACAATCTATAACCTGCTTGGTCAGAATGTCAGGACTCTCGTAGATGGTGAGATGGCTCCCGGTATGCAGGAAGTTATCTGGGATGGTACTGATGATAACGGTGAAACTGTTTCGAGCGGCATCTATTTCTATAGATTGTCAGCCGGAGAATTCCACGATATCAAGAAGATGATGCTTCTGAAGTAATCATCGCCAATCCAATAGTTGACACAAAGCCTCCCCCAAACGGCGGAGGCTTTGTTGTGCCATGTTGTCACAGTACGCCATAATGGCAGTGCCGACTGGTAAGCCGTGATTCGGAGAAAAACACCCGCCTGCAGGGCTGTAACTTACACTGTATCAACATGTTGAGTAAAACAGTGTACAGGAAAACGCGAAATGTGTTGACATTTGTTCTTACATTCACTAAGTTCTTCTAATCTTTTTGATAGGTAAGTTTGTCAATTATAGACTGAATATGGTATCTTTTTCTGACAGCAAATTTATTATCGGCAGAGAGGAGTTCGCACCCTATGCTGCCGAGATGCACTATTTCAGGATTCAAAAACGATACTGGTCTATCTGTTTCGAGCGAATCAGGCGGGCGGGTTTCCGGATCATATCTACAGTAGTTCCCTGGAATCTTCACGAAGATGATAAAAGGGAATTCGACTTCTCCGGATTCTCAGACCCGTCAAAAGACCTTGTGGTCTTTGTCGAACTTGTCAGAGAGTTCGGTTTCAAGTTGATTCTCAGGCCGGGACCGTGGTTATTTACCGAATACAACGGGAACGGACTTCCGCGTTTCCTTGAAAAATATCCTGAGATTTTCGCGCGCGACAAAGATGGCAAGCTTATTCGCTCGGCCAACCGGGCTGATGTTCCGGCAAGTTATGTTCCATCTATCGGGCATCCTCGGTACCTGAACTTCATCAGGCATTACCTGAATGGACTGACCGAGATTGTCAAGAATTATGTTTATCCTCGCGGCCCTCTTTTCCTGCTTGAACTTGATTTCGAGGATTATTTCGGCAGAAATCTGGCGCCTCATCTTGCAGACTACAACGAGCATGTTGTAAAGGAAGTTTACCCAAGGTGGCTGGAGGACAAGTATCAGGATATCAAACACCTGAACAAAGCCTATGCCTCGAAATACAAGAGTTTTGTCGAAGTGGAACCTCCGGTCGAATTCGTGGATGTTCCACCAAAGAGTATTGCGACGGTTTATGACTGGTTTAGATTCAAAGAGTTCCTGCTTGATGATTTTCATACTGAACTTCGGGAGATGTATAAGACATTTTCCTGTGAACCGATGTTTGTCAGAACTATGTCTTTTACCGGTAGCTTTCAGTCGCCGATTACAAGTTCGCATGCGCCATCCGAGGGCGGGTTTCTTGCCGCATCGCTTACCTGGGATATCAGCACCAGCGA
>JAJRZO010000258.1 GCA_024275215.1 Candidatus Zixiibacteriota bacterium
AAGGGAGGACCCCTTTGGAATAAAACTGGAAAAAGTAATATAAATTATGTATTATAGATGTGTAAACCATGCGCCCGGTATAAAGTGTAAACTATCTCCCAGAAAGTACAAAACATAAGATGAAGCTTTAACGCAGCTTTTCCATTCATCTTCACAGAATTACAATTTCTCGCCCGATTGTCCAATTATTGATCAGCTCCGCAGCTTGGCAGATTCTGCATTTTGCCGATAGATTCAACACGTATGTTTCTCCCATTTATGACATTCGAAGACTCTCCCGATACGGACGGGCAGACTCAATTTCCAGAGAAGTTCGATGGAGTGATCCCTCCTGCTCCAAGTAGAAGCGCACTCCCGGATGTGCAACACGGCGTCAATGCCTTGCCACGAACGCCTGTCGTACAGGATGAGGCGTCCCGCTCCAGCAGGCTCGCCGCGAGGATGATCGACGGTATCATAGTTATTATTCCGTGGCTGATTGCATCTTTTAGCTCTGACAATATCTTCTCCGCATTGTTCGGATTCATCACGATTGCAATAATTGTATATCAGTTCATACTCCTTTCGAGAGAAGGTCAGACAATAGGCAAGCGTACAATGAATATCAGGATCGTGAAAGCTAACACAGGTGAAACAGGCGGATTTGTCACAAATGTACTATTAAGAGAGATCGTCAATGCCATCCTCGGTTTCATTCCATTTTATTCACTGGCAGATATTCTCTTTATTTTCCGAGAAGACAACAAGTGTATCCACGATCATATTGCGAAAACCAAAGTCATCTGCGACTGACAGGTTTTCGTTTCGCAAAGACATCCCGACAACTAATCGATTGACAACGAGAATGAATACGGTAGCTTGTCCCGCTTTAAGGATATGGTACTTATGTACAGACTACGGAATTTCTCGATAATAGCTCACATCGATCACGGCAAGTCTACTCTCGCAGACCGCCTGCTTGAGACTACACAGACTTTGAATCAACGAGATATGCACGCTCAGGTTCTCGACTCCATGGATCTGGAGCAGGAACGTGGAATCACGATAAAACTCCACGCCATTCGTATGAATTATAGAACTGCTGACGGTTCCAAATATGTGCTGAATCTGATTGATACACCGGGGCATGTCGATTTTACTTATGAGGTTTCCAGATCGCTCGCCTGCTGCGAAGGGGCACTGCTGATAATCGACGCATCTCAGGGAATCGAAGCTCAGACGATCTCGAATCTCTATCTTGCACTCGAAAACGACCTCGCCATCATCCCTGTTGTGAACAAAATCGATCTGCCGCATGCTGATGTAGAGGGAACATGTGAGCAGATTATTGACCTGCTCGGCGTCGAACGTGATGAGATTCTTCTCGTCTCAGCGAAAGAGGGTATTGGCATTGATGCCGTACTGGAAGCCATAGTATCCAAAGTCCCGCCACCATCCGGCAACCCTGACGCTCCGGCTCGTGCAATGATATTCGATTCAGTATTCGATTCATATCGCGGTGCTGTAGCTTATGTTCGGATCGTGGATGGCGAAATCAGGAAAGGCGATCATATTGCGCTCTACTCCAGCAATAAAACTTTCGAGGTTTCTGAACTCGGACATTTCCGATTGAAAAAGATACCAACTGACAGCCTGAAAACCGGCGAAGTCGGTTATATTGTAGCCTCTATTAAAAACATTTCGGATACAAGGGTCGGCGATACGATTTTCACGGGAAAGAAACGTGACATAGAACCTCTCCCCGGATTTCGCGACATCAAACCGATGGTTTATGCCGGCATCTATCCGGCAAGCTCTGAAAACTACGAAGAACTTCGAGCGGCAATTGAAAAGCTGAAACTCAATGACGCCTCGCTGCTCTACGAACCTGAAACATCAGAAGCGCTCGGCTTTGGATTCAGATGCGGATTCCTCGGCTTGCTGCACATGGAAATCATTCAGGAAAGACTCACCCGCGAGCACAATCTGGCAATTGTCAATACAGTCCCAAATGTAGAATATCGGGTTACGAAATCTTCCGGTGATATAATCTATGTTGACAATCCCGCGCGACTGCCTGCTCAGCAGGAAATCGAGTTCATAGAGGAGCCATTTGTCGATGCGCAGATCATTACTCCATCGGAATTCATCGGAAATGTGATGAAACTGACACAGGAACGGCGCGGAATATACCAGACGACAGAATACATAGACCCGAAACGAGCGAGCCTGAAATACCGACTTCCACTTGCTGAAATCATATTTGATTTCTACGACAAGCTGAAATCGACAACACGCGGATACGCATCGCTCGACTATGATATTGCCGGATTCGTGCGATCCGACCTCGTAAAACTCGACATTCTCATCAACGATGATCCCGTCGATGCTCTGTCATACATACTCCATCGCGCCAAAGCGGCGCAGTGGGGCAGGAAGCTGACGGCGAAGCTGCGCGAACTCATTCCCCGACAGATGTTCGAGGTGGTCATACAGGCGGCTCTCGGATCGAG
Source organism: Candidatus Zixiibacteriota bacterium (assembly GCA_024275215.1). Classification (GTDB taxonomy): domain Bacteria; phylum Zixibacteria; class MSB-5A5; order JAABVY01; family JAHJOQ01; genus JAJRZO01. The sequence continues at coordinate 2,493 of JAJRZO010000258.1, forward strand.
AATCATCTGCCGTGAGACAGTCAGGCCGCTTCGCAAGAATGTCACCGCGAAATGTTATGGCGGTGACATCACCCGCAAGCGCAAACTGCTTGAACGCCAGAAAGAAGGCAAAAAGCGGCTTAAACAGGTCGGCAATGTCGAGATTCCCCAGGAAGCTTTCCTCGCAGTGCTTCAGATTGAAAAGGACTGACCCCTGCTCAATTATCGTTTCGTTCTGCCGATAATCTTTATCGATGAACGAATTGCAGCCCGAAGCGGTGGCCACCTTTGGCCGAACCCGCATGATCAAGCGCAGAGCTCGCGCTCGCGCAAAAGACTATATCGAAGCAATCCTGATAGCCCTAGTTATCGCTGTAATCCTGAGAGTTTTCGTCATTCAGGCTTACAGAGTCGAATCGGGATCAATGGAAGATACGCTCGCTGAAGGTGATTTTCTGTTCGTAAACAAATTCATCTACCACTTCAGAGATCCAGCACCCGGCGATATTATCGTCTTCGAGTACCCGTTGAATCCAACGAAGGACTTCATCAAGCGAGTAGTGGCGACTGAAGGCCAGACTGTCGAAGTCGTCAACAAGAGGCTCTACATCGATGGTCAGGAGGTTGCTGATCCATTAAGAGCAAAACATATCGATACCAAAACTCTGCCGCCGGAACTGTCAACTCGCGATTTTTTCGGACCGAAACAGGTTCCGCCGGGACAACTTTTCGTGCTTGGTGATAATCGGGATGATTCCAGAGATTCACGGTTCTGGGGATTCGTGGACAAAGGCGCAGTCAAAGGGAAAGCAGTGATGATCTATTTTTCGTGGATGCCTGATCCGAATGCGCCGAAATGGACAGCTCCGTATATTGACAAAATCTTCAGCATGTTCTTTTACAACATAGCTCATTTCCCATCGAGAATCGGCTGGTCCAGATTGTTCAGGAGTCTGTAGAACTTTCAGGTCAGTCAATCTGCAACGTCAGTCCTTCACTTGCATATTCGAGTTTAGTGTAACCAAGTTTCGCAAACTGCGCCTTTGCGGATACGCGGTCGAAATCATCGGGAAGATGTGTCAGCAAACAGCGTTTCACATCCTTTTTGATCAGAAGACTCGGCAGCCAGCCGAGATCGATATGTATTCCTTCAGTAATTAACAGATCAGCATCAGACATGATATCCTTAAGGTCATCAAGTTCGCCAATGTCGGCAGAATAGACCAGCTTTCCATCACCGGTAGTAACGACAAAGCTGAAACACTGCATGCGATTCGGATAGTTATGTGACCGCAGGAACTCATTGTGTCCTTTGAGATGCGAATTCTCTATGGCACGAACCTGAAGCAGACTATCATCAAAATCGCTCCCATCTTCGATAACACTGACTTCGAGATCATACCCAAGCTTCTGAGGAAACAAATAAAATGCTTTGAGCATTTCTTCAAATGGCAACCCGAATTCAGCAGGAACATGTATAATCAGATTTTTTGTGCGCGCTTTGAGATATTCCATTTGGAGAAACATAAATATCCCCGACACATGATCCGGGTGCGCATGGGAAATGAATATATCGCTGATCGATGATGTGTCGACAGCAAGTCTCCGCAATGCTGATGTCGCTCCGCCGCCGCAGTCAAACATATAGCTATGGCCAGACTGCTCGATCAGATAGCATGAGTGAGCGAGATTGGCAGAAGGCATTCCGGACGCACAACCGACGACAGTCAATTTCATGCACCGACCACCTTTCTGAAAGCGACCATTGCTTCCTCACACTGTTCAGATGTTACATCGAGATGTGTCACTATCCTGATTCTGGAATCCGAGATCGGCAGCGACAGTGTACCCAGTTCTTTCCACTTTTCGCAAAGTTCAGGGGCTGTCATATTTGTTCTCGAGATGTCGAAAATAACGATATTTGTCTGTACCGTATCGAGATCGATTATAACGGAGTCAATTTTCGATAATTCTTCAGCGAGAAAGCGAGCGTTGGCATGGTCATCGGCAAGGCGCGCGATATTATTCTCGATTGCATAGATAGCCGCAGCAGCCAGCAGCCCGACCTGACGCATTCCGCCGCCAAGCATCTTGCGCACTCGACGCCCGTTCTCTATGAAATCCCGCGATCCGGCAATACATGACCCAATCGGAGCGCCAAGTCCCTTCGAAAAACAGACCGAAACCGAATCGGCGCATTTCGCATAGTCAGCCAGTGGAATACCCGTAGCGACATGCGCATTCCAGAGACGTGCGCCATCGAGGTGTACTTTGATCTCGAATTCATCGGCAAGCCGCCTAAGCTTCTGCATTTCATCAAACGGAAATATCGCCCCGCCTGCCCGGTTGTGAGTATTCTCGATCTCGATCAATGTCGTACCCGGTGTGTGAAGAGATTCTGTCTTGAGAAGCGGCCCGACCTGTTCTCTTGTGATAGCGCCATTCAGACCATCAATCATGTTCGTTTGCAGGCCGGAGAAAACAGCAACATTGCCAACCTCGTAGTTGACAATATGGGCGAATCGGTCGCAGATAACTTCGTTGCCCGGAACAGTCTGGGCTTTGAGACAGATCGCATTACCCATTGATCCCGATGGAACATAAAGCGCCGCTTCTTTCCCGAGCATCTCAGCAATCATGTCCTGCAGACGATTGACTGTCGGATCGTCGCCGAACACATCATCGCCTACTACCGCCTCAGCCATCGCTCTGCGCATTTCTTTCGACGGTTTCGTGACAGTATCAGAACGCAGATCAACGTAATTCATTCCGTACCTTTCACTTCTGTTCAAGTAAATATCCTCATTGCCACTTGCATAACAAATCCTGCACCCAGCGGAACAGTCAGATTATCATCGATCTTGCCACTCAGAGCCTCGATCACTGTCGCTACGGTTGCCCCTGTAATTCCCACCCAGAGTGGGATGCTGTGCGATAAAACAAACACAGGGATTAGTGATGAGAAAAAAAACGCCGCCGAGCCTTCATAAGATTTGTTTTTGAACCGGTGATGTCCCCATTTCCTGCCGACCATCGCTGCTGCCGTGTCGCCTATGATTATGAATGTGAGCGCGCAAACTGCGATTGCCTTATCGTAGGCGATAATCGTCAATATGGCGCCGACGAGAATGTAGCTGGCGCCGGAGTATTTCCCGATTTCGTTAGGTCGAAGGAGTGGTCCCCAGACAGATTCGACAAGTTTCCATAGCGACCAGCCGCGAAGCCGTGCTGTCTCGAACAAAATAAAGAGAAATGCAAGCAGTGCCAGAGCAGGCAAAACGATAGTTTTGCCGGTCAGGGAGTAGACTACCGGAATAACAAGCGCGATCAGATGAGTCGCTTTCCGCAGCGATTCCCGAGCATACGAAATATCCGGCTGCGCACTATTCCCTGTTTGCAGACTGCCGGGATCATTCATTTGATTCTCTCGCACTCAGTGGCATCCTGCACATCAGCAGGGTAATTGGCTGTCGATATCAACAGCCTAATTAGTCGCGCTGACTGAGTCCTGGGATGTTTCGGGCATTTTCTGCACATCCATCTGGAAAACGAACTCACGCACGAGCGCTGAGTCTACATCGATTTTGTGCCCCTTAAGCAGGGCAGTTCGCCATGTCTGGAATACCGAATCTCGTCTCTCGTCCATCATGCGCTTTCTCACTCTCAGTTTCGCATCTTTGAATGACACCGATGGCTTTCGATCGACAAGCTTTATCAGATGATATCCATATTTCGTCTTTATCGGTCGAGAAACATCACCCGGACTGAGTATCGATGCCGCATTCCAGAATTCCGGGGGCATTTCGTCCCTGGAGATATATCCAAGATCGAACAGCGACTCGCGGACTGCTTTATCACCCGGATAGTACTTCAGAGCCATCTCTCTGAAATCAGCGCCATCCTCGATTTTCTGCCTGACCTTCTCAGCCTTTAACGAATCTTCAAAGAGGATATGCTGGACATACAGCGGCTTGCTGTCGAAATAGTCTTCAAGATGCGCATCATAGAACGCTTTGATCTCTTCATCAGTCGGTTCCCACAGTTTCGCCTGACCAAGTAAACGATACTGATGTCGTTTCTGGAGAACTTTGAAATGATCGAGGTCTTTCGCAGTCTCCTCTCTTTCGAAATATCCTCGTTTCCTCGCTTCGTTGACGAGCACTCTGTTGGCGACAAACCCATCAAGCGCGGTTATTTTTTGATCTGCGGTGAAATCAGACAACCTGTTTTTCAGGCGATATGTTCGCGCAAATTCTGCAAAATCGTAAGCATATATCGTGTCCCTGTTATTCACGATAGCGAGCCATTCCATAGGTTTGAAAGTCGTATCGGGGCGCGCGAGCACTTTTCTGTTATACCTGACATCAGCCGCATTCTTGAGGCTGTCCATGAAATGGATTGTATACTCGCGCTGACGTTGCATCAGCAACCCCTGCTTGATGTCAGCCCGGAGCACATCATCAAGCGGTGTGTAGCTCGAGTCTCGTATCTCAATAAGCTTTATGAGATGATATCCATATTCCGTATGAATCGCAGGAGAAACTTCACCCGGTTTGAGTGAGAAGAGTGTGGAATCGAAAATATCCGGACTCTGTCCCAGCGCAATCCAGCCGAGAGATCCCCCATTCTGGCCGGAACTTTTATCGTGAGAGTATGCTTTCGCCAGTTCCTCGAACGATTCACCGCCATCGAGTTTTTCAATTACCTCAGACATTTTCGCCCTTGCCAGTACATCCATACTGTCTTCAGAAACAGAAGACAAGTCCTCACCGTAATCATCCCAGAATCTTGGATTCGTCGAAATCATTATCTGTTCCGCATTCGCGCTCATCGGGCTGAAAAAACGTGATTTGTTGCTTTCATAGAAACTGTCGACTTCCTCATCAGTTATCTCAGGCACTTCATTCATGAGATCGTTTCTCATAAGTTTGAGCACGAATGCCATCTGGTGATCACGGATTCTTGTCTGCGCTCCGAAGATCGTGTCAATGTCAAAAGTATCCGCTGCCTCGTTGACAAGTTCATCAATAATCAACGCATCCAGTGCCTTGAAATTGAACTCAGCCGTGTCGGTCACTCGCTTCAGGCCGGTATTTTCAATCCATCCCTTATTCTTTATCATAGTGTTCAAATCAGTCAGATTGAGTTGTTTTCCATCGACTGTGGCAACAACACGACTCATGTCAAATGTTTTCACCGGCTCAGTCTTCTCACCGCCACAGTTCAGAAGAACCAGCGCGGCCAGAAGAATCAGAGATTGTACCATCCTAATCATTTCTGTTTCTGTCCTTTCGTTCATTCACTATTCCAAATCGTATAGAAGAGATATTCTGAAACTGTCATCAATGTCGGTGTTTCTCAGGTAGGCCATGTCAATCCTGAAAGAGGATACGACTATGCCCCCACCAAGTGCAAGATGCCCTATGTCGGAACCGATTCTCCCGAAAGCAGTATTCATGAATCCAAACTCCACTCCGAGCCGGGTATCTGCGGATATCGAACCCTGCCAGTATTGGGCAGTCTCCCTGTAGTTTTCGAATTTGACTTCAGCATCTCCGGCGACTAACAGCGAAACATCTCCGAAAACCCTGCTGAACGAGACGCCCGGTATCAGGGTTGGGAATATACTCTCTTTTGTGCCATTATCATAGGAAAGCAATGTAGTAGTGACATCACGAACCATCATGCCAAGCGTCACATCGTTGCCAAGGGAATACTGCGCTCCGATATCCGCTCCAAGCCCGTAGGCACTGTTATCGGCAAGATTACGATATACGAATTTCGCGGAAGCTCCGATTCGCAGACTTTCGGTTCTTCTGACAGAGTATGAAACAAGGAGCTGATAATCGGCATGTCCTGTTTCCTTTCGGATAACGGGCACTTGTGGAACCCTGGCATCACCATCAGTCAGCTTGATTCCCCCGCCTCCCAGTCTTGTCAGGCTTATAGCTCCGACAGGTGAATCCTTAGTTGATCTCAGAGGAGCCGCAAAAGCAACATAATCATAGTTGAGCAAAGCGCCGAATGTTTCTGAGTGCATGAAAGCAAGTTGTCTGAAACTGAGTGAGGACAAACCCGCCGGGTTCCAGAATCCCGCGGTAACATCATCGACAACCGCAACATACGCCCCCCCCATCCCGAGTGCACGCCCACCAACGCCCACATGGAATGGTTCACCGGCATACTTGGCTGCGATACTGTCGGATTGGGCAAAGACTGCGACGCACAACAATACGAGCGCTTTATGAATAAATCTTCTAATCATCGCGAAAATGATATTGGCAGTCGGTACGCCTGTCAACACAAATAACCTATTATATAACAATACACTATAACAGAACAATCGTTTCAAACGAAAAAACAGGGAGCGGAGAATCTCCTCCACTCCCTGAGAAACAGTGACATCGGGATATCTTGTCCCGTATGCTGTCTTTACGTTGAATACTCTACACTACTTGCCGGACTTGTTCGCGTTTGCGAATTCTGCCAGTTCTGAATCAGAATATGGTCCAACCTGAGCATGATATCCGGCTTCTTCGATGGCTTTGATCAGCTTTGCCGAGCTGACAACATCAAGATCAAATGTGACATCGGCTGTGCCGGTGCGGTAATCGACAGAAACTGACTGTACACCGTCCACACCCTTGATCGCTTTGCTGACCTGATTCGCACAGCCATCGCAGGTCATATAGGCAACACCGAATGTTAGTTGACTTTCATTTGCGGAAGTGCCGGCCATCTTGCTTGCGCAGGCTTTCTTTTCAGCGGCTGTACAACTGGCGTCAGACTTGCTTTTATCTCCTGACTTGGCACAACACCCGGCCTTTGCAGCGGCAGTCTTTGTACATTCGCTCCCTGCCTTTGATTTCATTGACGGGCAGGAACCCCCGGCGAAAGCAGGTGACATCAGCGCAATTGCGAAAACTGCAGTTGCCAAAACGATAGTTGCTGATCTGAGTCTTCTCACGAAATCCTCCATGCCTTTTTCAATATGATTTGTCTTTCTTTCATCGATCTTAAACACATACAGGACAATATAGGTTTCAATTATGTTCCGGCAATATGAAAAAACCTGCGTTGACCCCTATTCCCTGGCAGAACGACAGTAAAGATGTCAGGAACGCAGGGCTTCTGACCTATAAGAGTTATCCCTTCTGCTTCTGGGTAAATGCCTGAAATGACATATCTTCGTAAGCATCAGTCGAAATGAATTTGAGTACGAGGAGGAATCGATCGGCAGGAAGGAATCCTGATATCGGAGCTATTGTCGAGCCATCTGACTTGAGGAACACAGTAGTCGGATATCCTTTTACTCCGTATGCTTTGGTGAGTTGCTGCTCAGTAACTTCAGATACCTCGCCCTCTTTACCGATCACCTTCACTTTATTTTTCGAATCGCCATCGACAACAGCAAGGACAAAATCATTCGACATGACAGAATGGACATCAGCATCGGTGAAAGTGAACTTTTTCATTTTCTTGCAATATATACACCAACTCGTCGTGAAGAATACCATGACCGGCTTGTCTTCCTTCCTGGCCTTTTCCAAGGCGGCGTCATACTTGAGCCACTTGAGCGAATTATCCGACTTTGCGGGTTTTGAACCGGATTGTCCTGCCGACAACGCCCAGGTTCCAAGTACAAAAAAGAGTAATAATACCACTAATGCTGATTTCTTCATGACAAGCTCCCAATAGACAGCTGATGTTAACTCAGGCGATTACAATTATCAAACTAATCAAAAACTGATGAAAATCAACAGATTTTGTATACTGTATATTTGTAACGATTGAATCAGCGGCTGGTTCCGGAAGTATTCGCTGAGACCTTGGTTTCCCATTTCACATTATTTCCTCCGAGCAGCGTTGAAAGGCGGCGAGTCAGTCCTGGTTTAGCGGAGACTTTGAGTTTTTCAGCTCTCATCACAACTCTCTCACTGCCAGTGTTGAGAACGAGTATGACATCCGCCGATCCAGTATATTTCGAGAGGATATTTTCGAGATTCCCAAGCCCTTCACCATTCAAGTCTATGAACAGCTTCAGAATCAGCTCACCTCCGTCAGCAACGGTATCGAGCAGTTCGATTTTGTCCGCGACGATCTTAGGCTGTTCATCCTCTCGCGCAGAGACCTTGCCCGAAACCATCACCATCGACTCGGTAGTGATTATGTCGCGACGTTTTTCATACAGATCCGAGAAGACAATTATTTCTGTGGATCCCTCGAAATCCTCCAGCGTGACGAACGCCATCCGCTTGCCTTTCTTGTCGGTATTGATCTTGATGCGGGTCAGTACGCCACCCATCGATGCTCCACTACCGTCGGGACATTCGCCTATATTGCCGGATGTACAGCTTGCAACTGTCTCCAGCAGAGTACGGTATACTTCGAGCGGATGCCCTGAAACATAGAATCCGAGCAATTCCTTCTCGTTACGCAGCATTGCGCTCTTGCTCCATTCCGGCATTTCAGGAAGTTTTGGTTCGACAACAGCGACGTCTTCATCGGCAAACAAGCTGACCTGATCCCTGCTGCCCATTCCTCCCTGTCTCGACTGACCATAGCTGAGCGCAGTCTCGACCGCTTCATACAATTGCGCCCGATGTCCCGGCATCGAATCAGTAGCTCCGGCTTTAATCAGAGATTCCATCATGCGTTTATTCAGAGCTTTCGGGTCAACTCGCGCGGCAAAATCAAACAGCGACTCAAACTTTCCGCCATCTTCCCGAGCAGAGATAATTTTGTCGATAGCTCCAATACCGACATTCTTGATTGCACCGAGCGCAAACCGTATTTTCTCACCTTCGACAGTGAATCCCGAATAGCTGTGATTGACATCAGGTGGAAGTATCGAGATACCGAGACGTCGGCATTCCTCCATCAGCACAATAACTCTGTCTGTGTTTCCCATTTCGGAAGTAAGAGAAGCGGCCATGAATTCCCGTGGATAATGCGCTTTCAGATATGCTGTCTGATAAGCGAGGAAAGAATAACCGGCAGCATGCGACTTATTGAAACCATAACGGGCGAATGTCTCAATTTGCTCAAACACTTTCTTGGCGATGCTCTTCCCGATCTTTCTCTTTTCACATCCGGCAAGGAATTTCTGTTGTTGTTGTTCCATTATCTCGCGGACTTTTTTCCCCATCGCTTTGCGGAGAATATCACCCTCGCCCGCAGAGTATCCGGCCATTGCCATAGCTATCTTGATTACTTGTTCCTGATAGACGATCACACCGTATGTCTCTTCAAGAATCGGTTCGAGAACAGGGTCTAAGTAAACGACTTTTTCCTCACCATGTTTTCTTTTGATATAGTCATCTATCGTACCGGCATCGAGCGGTCCCGGACGATACAACGCGTTCATTGCGATCAGATCATCAAGAGTTTCCGGCTGGAGTTTTCTCATATAATCACGCATTCCACTCGATTCAAACTGGAAAATCCCGACCGTTCCGCCTTCACAGAACAGCTTATACACTTTCTTGTCGTCGAGTGGAACTTTGTCGATGTCGATCCTGACTCCATGATTTTGCTCAATGAATTTGATAGCGTTGTCCACGACTGTCAGTGTCCTGAGACCGAGGAAATCCATCTTCAGCAGCCCGATTTCCTCGATATGATTCATATCATACTGAGTCGTGACTTCATCGCCTTTGGGGGACTTGAAAAGTGGTACAAATTCGGTCAAATCCGTTGGCGCGATAACAACCCCCGCCGCATGTGTCGAGGCGTGCCGGGCGAGTCCCTCCAGAGTCTGAGAGTATTCGAGAAGCTTTTTAGCGCGCTCATCTTCTTTCACCAGTTTTTTCAGATCAGGTTCCGATTTCAACGCTGCGGAGATTGTCTGTCCCGGTCCTGCAGGAATCATCTTTGCGATCTTATCGACCTCGGAATACGGCACTTCCATCACTCGACCGACATCGCGTATAGACTGCCGAGCCGCCATCGTTCCGAAAGTAATAATCTGACATACATTCTGTTCACCATATTTTTCGATCACATAGTCGATGACTTTGTCGCGTCCGGCATCGGCGAAATCAATATCGATATCGGGAAGCGACACTCTTTCGGGATTCAGGAATCGCTCGAAGATCAACCCGTAACGCATCGGATCGAGATTAACTATTCCGAGACAGTACGAAACAAGTGAACCCGCCGCCGACCCACGCCCGGGACCGACAGGAATGCTTTGACTGCGAGCGAAATCGATGAAATCCTTGACGATCAGGAAATACCCGGAATAACCCATCGATATTATCACATCGAGTTCATATTCGAGACGCTGTTTCAGGTCATCGGTGATTTCTTTATAGCGTGACCTGAGTCCTTCATTGGCGAGGTGCCTGAGATAATCATCGAGTTCCGCGAATCCATCCGGCAACGGATATTCCGGCAGATGATGAACGCCAAGTTCGATTTCGAGATTGCACATTTCGGCGATTCTGACACTATTTTCGATAGCTTCCGGAAAATCCGCAAACAGTTCTTTCATCTCTTCCGGAGATTTGACATAAATCTGATCAGTGTTGTATTTCATCCGATCGGTGTCGCTCAGGAATTTGCCGGTTTGTATACAAAGCAGCGCGTCGTGCGCTTCGCTGTCACTCTGGTGCAGGTAATGGCAATCATTCGTCGCGACAATCGGGATTTTGAGTTTCCGCGCAAGCCGAACGAGTTTGTCTTTCGTCTTGAGTTCTTCGGGAAGACCATGATCCTGAATCTCAATGTAGAAATCCTCGAACATCTCTGCATATTCTTTTGCAGATTGCTCAGCTTCGGCATCCTCATTGTTGCGCAATAGCCAGGAGAGTTCACCCTTGAGACATGCCGATGTTGCGATCAGGCCATCGGCGTATTTCTTCAGGCATTTCTTGTCGACTCGCGGGCGATGGTAGAAGCCCTCCAGATAACCTGCGGAGACTATCTTGATCAGATTCTTGTAACCGGTCTCATTTCGTGCAAGAAGAACAAGGTGATAACCCGTTGATGGTCTCCCTGCTATCGGTTCTTTGTGCGTCATGTCTCGCGGTGCGACATACGCCTCGCAACCGATTATGGGTCTGATGCCTTTTTTCTTTGCTTTCTTGTAGAACTCAATCGCTCAGAACATATTGCCATGATCAGTGATCGCAAGAGCAGGCATTTTCATCTTGTGCGCAAGATCGAGGAAAGGATCGATGCGACACGCGCCATCGAGAAGCGAGTACTGTGTGTGATTGTGAAGATGTACGAAATCGGCCACGCTCATTCAGTTCCCTCCCTGCTCAATCGCTTCATCTCCCTGACGGTCTTGAGAGCATCCTTCACTTCGGTAATGGTTGAATCAAGCGTACGTGCACGCTCATATTTTTCAATAGCCGCATCGTACTCTTCAATACCGGCAAGCGCATTCCCCCATCCTATATACAATGGCGCCGACATGCTGTCGAGCCTGTTGGCTTTCTCGAACGCTGTGACAGCATTTCTCGGCTCCCCGAGCAAATTCAAAGTGAATCCGAGATTGAGCCATGCTTCGAAGAAAGTCGAGTCGAGTTCGACGACCTCCCTGAATGCTTTACGTGCCTTAGTATACAGAGCCTTGTCAAAATACCGCACACCGTCCTGCATAAGCATCGGTATTTTCATCTCCGCAGCAGTGGCCTCGAGGTTATCCATAGCAGTTTTGACGAAATAATTCCCCGGATCGACCGATAGTGCTTTGTTATAGTATATTCTCGCGCTGTCAAGATTGCCCGCAGCCAGATGCAGGCTCGCGAGCGAACTAAGACTGTAAACATCAGTAGTATCAAAATCGTAAGCAAGATAAGCATATTCAAATCCCTCCACAGGCCCTCTTTGCAACGCAACAACCAATCCCAGATTCGAGAGAATTATCGGACTGTTCGGGAATGTCTTCCGTGCGGAAACAAGCAGACTCTCCGCTTCAGCGAGCCTTCCGACTGCGCGAAAAACAACTGATCTGTAGGCCGGTACTCTGGGATCAGGTGTTGTCGATACTTTCTCGGCGAGATCAATATACTGCAGCGCAACATCAAAATTCCTTCGCAGCCATGCGAATCTGCCAAGTTCGAGATATGCCTCAGCATCGAATTGATCCTTCTCGATCACCATGTTCAAAGCCTGTTCCGCCGAT
>JAJRZO010000259.1 GCA_024275215.1 Candidatus Zixiibacteriota bacterium
ATGAAATAACCAAAACGAAAATGTCGCTCAAAAATTAACAAATCTGATGCAACATTTTGGTCGTTCCCGACTTCTATCGTATCAACTCTACTTCCCGAAAGATCGGCTCGCTCTAAAGCCAATAGAGAGGTTCCTATCGTTAATCGTTCCGTAATATCAGTCCCAATAAATATCTGGATGTCGGTATCATGTCCTGAATAAGTGACAGCAGATAAGCCCATTTTACGGACATTGTCATCCATATCACTATTATCCAAAAGGGCCATGCCATAAGCACCTCCAAGCCTGAGGTGGCGGGTATTACCGTTAGCGGTGACAGCCAACGCAAATATCAGCACTAGTGTTATGGGAATCTGTCCCTTTACAATACTCATAACAGTTTCTACTCTGTGTATAAATGATGACTTATTATAGCGCGTAGCACAATCTTTATTCAAATATGACAACACGATGTGTCAATTCAAAAGTTAGTTGAATTTGGATTTTCTGTCAAGAGCTGCTGATAAGCGGTAGTGTGTCTTAAAATTACAAGTTGCGTCAGGTCTTGCTCGCGTGAAGAGCGAGTGTGACCTGACGCATAACCCTAAAGTGCTCGCTTACGCCTGTGCATCCACTGTCGAACCTGCTGATTTTTTCTCTTTCAGCTTCATCGTGAAATGCCGCAGGTATTTCGCCTGGTATGTTATCTCGAATCCGCGAAGTTTGTCTCGGTAATCATTTATCTTTCCGCACACGCGTGCCACGAAATCAAGATGCGCATTTGTGTAAACCCGTCGTGGTATCGCAAGACGCACAAGCTCCAGCGGTGGGCTGATCTCTTTGCCGGTGACAGGATCCTTCTGCGCGAACATCAACCCGCCAATCTCGACACCGCGAATTCCGCCTTCACGATACAACGCAACAGTAAGCGCCTGCCCGGGATAATCCGATGGCGGAATGTGCGGGAACATCTGACCGGCATCGACAAACACAGCATGCCCGCCAACCGGCTGAATGATCGGCACACCATTCTCAACCAGACGATCCCCAAGATATTTCACCTGCGCAATCCTGAATTCGAGGTAATCCGGTTCGAGCGATTCAAGAATCCCGCGTGCGATGGCTTCAAGATCGCGCCCGGCAAGTCCGCCGTATGTTCTGAACCCCTCGATCAATATCAACAGCCGGGTCATTTCTTCTTCGAGCGCGTCATCATTGCATGCGATAAACCCGCCCATGTTCACGAGGCCATCTTTCTTGGCCGACATCAGGCATCCATCAGCGTACGAGAACATCTCTCGCGCAATTTCCATCGGCGACCTGTCGGCATATCCTTCCTCGCGCTGCCTGATAAACCAGGCATTCTCGGCAAACCGCGCGGCATCAAAGAAAAATGGTATACCATATTTTCTGCAAATCTCGGAGGTCTTCTTGATATTTTCCATCGACACCGGCTGCCCTGCGGCAGTGTTGTTCGTGATGGTCATCATTACGAGTGGGATACGATCCTTTCCCTTCTCGATTATGAAATCTTCCAGAGCAGCGACATCCATATTGCCCTTGAACGGCTCCAGGCTCTTCGGATCCCTGCCCTCTTTGACGATCAGATCGACAGGCTTCCCACCCTTGTGCATCGTGTTAGCGCGAGTCGTATCGAAATGTGTATTATTCGGAACGTAGTCACCTTTCTTGAGAATCGTAGAGAACAGGATATTCTCGGCGACACGTCCCTGATGCACAGGTATAACATGCTTGAACCCGAAGATGCTCTGAATCGACTCTGTGAAATGATGATAGTTTTTGCATCCCGCGTATGACTCGTCGCCCTTCATCATGCCCGCCCACTGATCATCGGACATCGCCGACGTCCCGGAATCTGTCAGCAGATCGATGAAAACATCTTCGGCTGCGATATTGAAAAGATTGAAATGAGCTTGCTGAATCTTCTGTTCGCGCTCTTCTCGTGACAGCCTTTTGATCGGTTCGACAACTTTTATTCTATACGGTTCAATCGGAAAGTCAAATTCATTTCCCATGTTATGATCTCCATCCTGGATGTTGTTGTTTGCAACTTCGACAAGATAGAAACCGATCACGGAATATCCTTGATTTTCTCCTCTACCATTCGCATCGCAGATTCCCCAATTGCTATACGATACATTTCCCTATGCTTTCTTCAGCTTGAAACACGGCACGACATCACCGTAATGAATGTCACGATAGTTGCGAAGTTTCGGCATGACGAAATCCTCCACGAACGACAAGCGATCTTCTGGGAGAATTTCAAGTTGCCTGAGCGCCTCCACAACCGCAGGATACAAACCGCGCACATTGCCATCCGAGACCTTCGCAGCCAGTCCCCAGCCCTTTTCCGCAATCCCCACACACTCGACAGCCTCGCCCCCGACTTTGCAGATGATCTCATTCGGTAATGCCTGCATCAACGCCAGATCGAATCTGCCATCGCCGGATACCATGAATGGATCAGTCTGGATCGCAGTGACAATTCTTTCGAACACTTTTTCATGGCCGGCTATGCTGGTCTTGCCTGTAATTATGTTCGCGAACGCAATCGCCATGTTTCGCAGCGGCATCCCAAAATTCGGCAGAGAACAGCCATCAGTGCCTATCTTCACATCGCCCGGTTTCATCTCATATATCTGGCAGACAGTCTCGAACACGCGCTGCTGGACATCATAGTCGAATTCGAGATACCTTGCAGGATCGCAATTCATCTGTAGTGCAAGCGCAAGCTGCCCGGAATGTTTGCCGGAACAATTGTGCTGAAGTGGCGAAAAAGTCTCTTCGCGCCTCGGAAGGATATTTCTTATCCTATACTCTGACGGCGGATGGATGCCGCATTTGAGATATGATTCATCAAGGCCGATCTTATCGAGATTTTCTTTCGCCTGAGCAACATGACGCTCCGAACCGTTGTGCGACCCGCATAGGATCGCCTGACCGGAAACAGTAAACCCGAAATGATCGACAGCCCCTGATTCATAGACCGGAACAGCCTGAATCGGTTTCGCTGATGACCGCGTGAACGTGAACATCTCCGGATCGCCGACATAGTACAACACATTGCCCTTGTTGTCGGTAACCACAATCGAACCGTAATGAACGGACTCGATGCCATCGCCACGCGTTGTATGAGCAAGCGCTTCCATAACGACATAAAGTTAGCATATAAGAGTACAAAAGCAAGACGATTTGCTGATAACAAGGGGGAATAAACCTCTCTATACCTTTCTCGGGAAAACGTCCTCAAAGTGTGGTAACAAATCGGACAACCAAATATAAAGATCGCATCTCTCACACAAGTAACCGTAATTTCTTCTCTTACTTCGAGAGGAATCCGGGACGAAGTCTGACTCCAT
>JAJRZO010000260.1 GCA_024275215.1 Candidatus Zixiibacteriota bacterium
GCCACAAGAAGGGAGCATTCACCGGAGCTATTAAAGATAAACGCGGCAAATTTGAATTGGCAAATGGCGGCACTCTCCTCCTGGATGAAGTGAGCGAACTGCCGATCGATCTGCAAGCCAAGTTGTTGAGAGTCGTGCAGGAAAGTGTCGTGGAAGCTGTCGGGGCTGAGAGCACAAAACCCGTTGATGTACGGCTGATCGCCGCATCCAATATCGATCTTCGCCAACGGGTGCGATCGGGCAAATTCAGGGAAGATCTCTATTATCGTTTGAATGTAGTTCCCTTGCACATACCGAGCCTGAGAGAGCGCAAGGATGATATTCCATTGCTGGCGCGAGAGTTCGTTCGTAAGTATGTTCCGGATGGCAACGTGACGATTGATCCCGAACTGATGGATGCTCTTCTTGGGCATGACTGGCCTGGCAATGTTCGTGAATTGGAAAACCTGATTGCAAGAATGGTTGTTTTGCGCCACGGTGATAAACTGACTCTGAAGGATCTCCCCGGGGACTTCGGAGAGTTCAATCCACGTGAAGATTCTACAGGCGATACAAAAGAAAACCAGCAGACTCTTGAGGAAGTGGAACGCGAGACGATCTTGAATGCGCTCGAAAAGGCAGGCTGGAACAAGACGAAAGCAGCACGTTTGCTCGAGGTCCCTCGCCATGTGCTAATCTACCGATTAAAGAAATTCGGCATATCTAATGAGAAATCCTGATCGATGAAGGGTGTACGTCGCAGGGTAATAACATCATCAGACAAGTGCTGGAATCTTTCCGAGGCTGGAACAAATAGCGAAGGACATTGTTAAATGGAAAACAGCCTGGTTAAGCGGTGTCTAATAAACATGGGCAGGGCATGAGAGCGTACATTAAACAGTTTATCTCTTTGATTCTTTGCACGCTGTTTGTTGTCGGCATTGCTCTCGGGAATCCCGGGAGTGTGCTGTGCGTCGGCGAGGACGGCCATGTCGAAATCGAGTCGGTGAGCAATTCATGTTGCAGTTTTCACGGGGAAACTTTTTCAGTCGATGAATCAGGTTCCGGTTCTGTTCAGGACGATGATTGTGTAAACTGCACACATGTGTCTCTCTATCAGGAGTTACTTTCACACAGATTGCGAAATGGCTTCTGTTGTCACAGGACTGTGCATCCTGAATCGATTTCGCCTTTGACAATGTACATTCCAGTACTTTGTCCCATGACCGATAACGGAACTCGTACCGTATTGAAAGATTTCGAGTTGCCATCCTTCACAGGATCGGTTTCCACTACCATTCTTCTCTGTTGATCTGTTCATCCTTATTTCATTTCAGATAGCTCTTTGACGCACCCTTTTTGGGTATGCGCAGAGAATCGTATTAACATCTTTGGAGAAATGTAGATGAATGGATCAGTGTATATTCTAATACTCTTTCTGGTTTCCTGTGTCGGATTCTTCACGCCCGGGGCAGATGCTTCCGAAATCTGGATGGCTCCGTTTGACACTACGGGTAGTGTGTCAGGGATCCCGGATTCTGCGCTTACTTTGAGCGATGTGCTTGGACTTGTCGCCTCGAAAAATCCAACTTTGCGGGCGCTCGCACTCCAAAAGCATGCCTCTTACAACCGGCTGAAACAGGCAGGTCTCTGGACAAATCCCGAACTCGAAACTGAGTTCGAGAATGTGGGGTGGGACGAACCGGGCGTTAATGGATCAGATATCACGATCTTATTAAGTCAGGAATTTGAATTCTTTGGTCAGCGAGGAGCAAGGAAACAGGTGGCGCGAGCCGCAATTGATGCTACCGAGCTACAGACCAGACTGTCAGCATATGATCTCTATCTGGAAACAAAACGCCGGTTTTATGATCTGGCTCATGTTCAGCAAAGTCTGGAATTGTCTCGAATTTCATTGGCATTGACAAAAAGCATTGTAGAAAATATCAGGTTCAAAATTAGCAAAGGTGCTGCTCTTCAGTCAGAGTTGCTTCTCGCACAATTGGAAGAACAGCGTGCTCAACTGACGCTCGATCAAACTCAGCAGGAAATGCAGGTTAAAAAGACAATGCTCGCGGCATTGTGGAACAATGATTCCGGCAGAGTGTCATTTGCGGTACAAACCGATTCAGAGCCTGATTTTACAAGCTTGTTGCAACGTATATCCGAAATTGGCGACATGATTGATTCTACTCGTACTCTCATGCAATTAAACCAGCAGACGGTACTTCTTCGCGCTGAACGATCCTTAGCTGTGGCAGAGGCTCGGCCTTCAGTGGAATTGAGCGGTGGGTATAGAAGAATTGGGGCGGATGACTCAAATACGTTGTTGTTCGGGATTGCACTTCCTCTGCCGATTCTAAACCGCAATCAAGGTAC
>JAJRZO010000261.1 GCA_024275215.1 Candidatus Zixiibacteriota bacterium
GACATTGATCAATTGCGGGAGTTCATCGAGAGAAGTCTTTCTCAACAGTTTTCCGATTTTTGTGATTCGTGGATCATTGGTGATCTTGAATGCTGCGCCATCCATTTCGTTTGCGCTCATTAGAGATGCTTTCAGATCTTCGGCGTTATCAACCATTGTCCTGAATTTGAAAACTTCAAAACGCTTTCCATTAAGTCCGCATCGTACCTGTCTGAAGAACACCGGCCCGCGCGATGTCAGTTTTATCGCCGCTGCGACGATCACGAGCAATGGTGCTATGACAATCAGGCCAAATAGTGCGCCGAGTCTGTCCATGAAACTTTTAAGCGTGATCTGGAATCTGTTATCGGGAACAGTACTGTAAAGAATGGCTGGTCTCCCGAGGAATTCGGTTACACGCTTCTTTGCGATGTTTGTCGAGAGGAAATCCACCATGAGACATGCCTGCGTACCCATTTCTTCACAGACTGCAAAGGCCGATTCGATTTTGTCCAGATGCTTGTGGCCTGTTGCGAATATGACCCAGTCAACCTGGCGATTCTGGATTATATCCGGAAGTTCTGAAAGCGATCCAATAAGAGGAATATCACGGTATCTCCAGAGAGCGGTTGTTTCCTGCCAGTCGAGCAATCCAACGACTGAGTATCCCCATTCGGGATGAGCTTTGATCTTGTCCACTGCATCTTTTGCAAGATCACCTGTTCCGACTACGATCAAATTCTGTTTGTTACGACCTTTTATTCTCGCAATGTGCAAAGCTTTGAGAACAACTGCCCTTGTTAAAAAAAGCATGACAAAATTGAGCAGAACGAAAGTCGCAATAAATGAACGATCGTATACGAGGGCGTTGATTGCAAACATCCATGACATAAGCAGGATCGTGCCGAGAACTACAACACGTACAACATCTTTGAAAATCGCGTTGTACGGTTTCATCCTGTAGACATAAGATTCCTTTTCACGGTGGATGAGTAATCCCCAGATAATGCTTAGCATGATGAGGTTTTGCAGGGAGAGTTGTCCCGGAATAAGCGGCATCGCCGATCCATTGTGAAAGAGTGCTTCGAAAAGACATGCAACCGCGAATGCCACGCATGACACAGCAATATCGAAAACGAGATGGAGCGATCTGAATGTAGCTATGCGATCCCTGAACATTCGCTACTCCATTATCCTCATCAGGTTGTCCATGTATTCCTCTGCGATTCTATCGCGGCGGCAATGAGAAGAGGCAAAATTGCGACCGTTTTGTCCGAGTCGATCCGCCAGTGTTCGATCGTCATATAACTTTCGAATGGATTCGGTCAGGCTGTCTGAGTTTTCAGGTTCGAATGCGATTCCCGCTCCGGCTCTCTCGACCAACTTTCTGGATTCGCCTTCCGTGCCGATCAGAATAGGTTTGCCTGCTGCCATGATTTCATAGATTTTCGATGGTATGTTTCTTGTGAACAGTGATGCTTTTCTCAGAGGCACAAGGCAGGCATCTGATGCTTTATAGTAATCGACTACTTCCTCGTGTTTCATCTGCGGAAGAAACAGCATATTGTCGAGTCCCCGGTCGCGTGCTGATCTTTCGAGTCTCTCTTTCTCTGCGCCATCACCGATCATCATGAATTTGATACGATTATTGCTCTTGAGATTTTCTGCGGCGGAGATGACAGTATCAAGTTTGTGAGC
This sequence comes from Candidatus Zixiibacteriota bacterium, assembly GCA_024275215.1. Lineage (GTDB taxonomy): Bacteria > Zixibacteria > MSB-5A5 > JAABVY01 > JAHJOQ01 > JAJRZO01. Next base: position 1,678 of record JAJRZO010000261.1, read on the forward strand.
CATGCCATGAGTGCCGATATAAGAAACAAGAAATTCACCATCAAGGCTGTGTCTGCTTCTGATTTTCTCGACATTGATACTGTCTGAGAATTCTTCGAGGTCAATGCCGTTCGGCAGCAGCACTATTTTGTCTTTCGGAACGCCTCTTTTGATCAGCGTATCAATCGTGCCCTCTGCTACAGCGATTATCAGACTTGCCTTTCTATACAGGAACATTTCAATCCATTCAAGCAGACGAATTACCAGACGATTCCTGATAGCTCCGACTGCGATGATCTCTTCCGGCCAGATATCCCTTACTTCAAAGACAAACGGCGCGCGTTTGAAAAGCGAAATTACATATCCGGCGACGGCTACGAGAAATTGCGGAGATGTCGCTATGACAACATCGACATCTGGCAGTCGCGGTAATCCTAATACAATCGCCGAAAACATGAATGACAGGTAGTTGAGAATCCGTTTGAAATAGCCCTGGTTCTTTGCTGCATATATATATGTGCGGATTACGTTAACCTGATCGTCTTTTTCTGCTGCTGTGATTCGTCCTGAGTATTCAGGCGGAATTACACCGGTCGGATGATTGGGAAAACCTGTCAGAACTGTGACTCGATGCCCCTGTTTCGCCCAGTGTTTCGCCAGTCGTGAAACTCTGAGAGCCGGAGCATTCACCTCCGGCGGATAGTAGTGCGAGATGTAGAGAATCGATCGTCTCAGTCTGTCGGTTGTTGCCTTGCCCATGAACCCCTCATGTGAATAGTTCAGACCGTACCTCTGGAATTAATCATCACCGGCTTTCCGGTCGAGAGCGATCTGAGAATCGCGAAAGTCGATCTGGTGACATCGCATGCTGATTTGAATTCCGCTGTCAGATCGTCACCTTTCAGGAAATGTGCAGCAAATGCTTCGATCTCGTTCTTGTGTCCTTTATTCTGGCTGCCTGAATAGAGTTTTTTGCGTTTGCCGTCACGGTACATTTCCGCTGTCTTGAAATCATCGATTATGAAACTCGTACCGCCTGAGAATATCTCGAATCTTTCTTTGGGCATCCCCGCTCCTCCATTCGCGGCGTATGTTATCGAGCCGGATGAGCCATCTTTGAACTTCATCTGAATTTGCACGTTGTCGCTGTTGAGATATTGCTTACCCCCGTTTTCAGTGCAGGTCGCGAAGACTTCAACCGGAGATGATCCAGCCATGAATGACATCAGATCGATGAAATGGCAGACTTCTCCGATGATCCTGCCTTTTCCGATCTTATCGTCCTGAAGCGCGCTCTCTTTAGGTATGAAACCTGCATTGATTCGGTAATTGAACAGCGACGGGTACGGAATATTATCGAGTTTATTCTTGATTGAGATTGCAGCCGGAGAGTATTTTCTATTGAAACCAACCATCAACTGCGCCGAGTTGGTTGTCATGGCTTTCTCGATGTTTCTCAGTTCTCTTTCCGATGTCGCGAGAGGCTTTTCAACGAATACCCATTTGCCTGCTTCGAGCGCGCGAACAACCTGACTTGCATGCATATTGTGCGGAGTGAGCACCATAACAGCGCCGATCCGGGGATCTTCGTATATTCTGTCGAATGATGTTGTTGCAGTCTGAAACCCGAACTGCTTCGCGGCATTGAGTGACTTAAGACCATTTGGCGCAGCAAGTGTGCGACAGACAATCTTTTTGCTGTCGCGACATACCGGGAACAACACTCCGGTTGCGAATGGTCCGGCTCCGCATGCACCGATCACAAGCTTGTCTGTCTTCGACGATGCTATTGGCGACAACGAGACTGTGTTCACAGGTTCGGTATCTTTGCGATACTCAAGGACGATTCCGAGATGAGGCTCGGGAGTCTTGCCTGTCACTATCGAGTAGGCCTTTTCAGCATCTTTGCAATCGAATGTATGAGTAATGAGCTTGCCGAGTTTGACTTTCCCTTCGGCAACGAGATCGAGAAACGCTGTCATGTTGCGTCGTTCTGTCCACCTGACATATCCGATTGGATAATCGTGACCCATTTCTTCGTATTGCCTGTCGTAACGTCCCGGACCGTATGATCGGGACAGATTCAGGGAAAGTTCTTTGTCATAGAGCGGCTTGCGTTCAAGTTCCATCCCGACAGCGCCAACGACTGTTATATGTCCCCGGTCGCGCGCGATCATAGCCGCTTGTTTGATTATCTCCGATGATGATGTCGCGGCGGTGATGATGATTTTGTCTGCGCCAATGCCTTCGGTAAAATGTGTCACTGAACTTTCATATTCATCGGATGAATTATTTACTGCAAGATCGACACCATTCTCAATTGCAAGATCGATCCTGCTTTTGTCTATGTCGAGTCCGATGACACGGCAGCCTGCCGCCTTGAGCATCTGTACCGTAAGCTGTCCAAGCAGCCCAAGCCCGAAAACGGCGACATTTTCGCCCAGTTCGACTTTCGCCTGTCGTATGCCCTGCATGGCGATTGCGCCGAGTGTCACAAATGAACCATCGCGGAATGAGACGCTGGCAGGCAGTTTGACGACAAGATTCTTCGGCGCGAATATCATC
>JAJRZO010000262.1 GCA_024275215.1 Candidatus Zixiibacteriota bacterium
AGGTCAATCAGATTACCGGTGACTTCTATAGGAGTTATCCATCCAAGCCGACGTTTCATCTCTGCGCACATATGTGTCGGTCTTTCGGGATTCCCCGGCAAAGCCCCCCATGATCCGGCGGACATCAGGCAGTAGATTCCTATCCCCTCGGATGAACCATCGGTGTCGTACAGATCAGGCAATCCGAGAACATGACCATACTCATGACAAAATACGCCGATCTTTATCATCTCGCCGCCGAGCAGTTCTTCAGGTTCAGTAGAATATCTGCCGGTCGACACACCATCATTGGTCGGTACTTCATAGTACCATGCATGCGACCAGATATCGTCCGGACTGCCTGTCTCTTCCGCACCGGGACCGGCATGTACCATAAATATACCTTCAGCATAGCCGTCGGCATTGTTGTCAAACAAAGAAAAATCGAGAATCGGATCGAGCAGATTTACGCAGTCCTCAAGCAATCCCTGAGAATTATTCGGGTACGATCCGAACCCATAATTTCCATCTGTATAATAGATGTACGGATGCGGAGCGGTTATCCAGACGGTGACTGTTCCGGCAGGAGCAAACGTGCCGTATGAAATCTCCTGATAGTACTCGTAGAGTGATCCTGTCGGCAGGACTCCTGTGGAAAACATCAGGTTGTTATAGGCTGTTTGAGGATGATTTGCCTGATCCGCGAGATTATCAGTGAATTGGACAAGAATCATCAGCAGATTATCGCTGTTGTCAGGTCTTTTCAAGGCCGCCTTGTCGAGGTCACGCTGGATCTCAGGGGGAATTGTCGGCATCCCTCGCCTGATTCCCTCCGGCACCGGCATTTTGTAATGTTCTGTGTACCACTCAGGAGGTGCAGGCGGCATCACTGCCAAAGCGATTGCATTGAATATGAAAACCAGTATTGTAATCAGCAAAACGAGTTTTGGAGTGCTGAACATATCACCTCCGGAGTTCGCGGGTTGAGATTGCCGTAGACGAATTCGACCGCTCGTAATATAATTACGTCAATAAAGAACGGAATCTTGATACCGAGCCATCGGAAAGTACAAATCTGATGTCATTTCAAGATAGCAAATAACTGATATTCCGCAACACTTTCTGTATCAGAATGTTGAAATATCTGGATATGACAGCTTTTCATGATTAAATTAGGAACATAACAGACGCTGTCACAGACCGGTCAAAGATGATGCAGCCAGAATTACTCATTGACAAAGTGTACGAGACAATATGTAACTACGAACTGATTGATCCGGGCGACAGGATTATCTGCGCAGTATCCGGCGGCCCTGATTCGGTTTGTATGGTCTATATGCTCATGTCATTATCGAGTAAGATTGATGTTGATCTGATTATCGCTCATATCAACTATCACACGCGGGGAAGCGATTCCGATCTGGAAGAAGAACTCTGCAAGAAAATCGCAGGCGATCTTGATCTTCCGATTCATGTTCGATCAGTCAGCCGGGATGAACTGGCTGAGATGAAGAGCGGCAATTTCCAGAGAGAGGCGAGAAAATACAGGCTGAGTTTTTTCGAGGAATTGAGACGCGAGCAGCAAGCCGACAGGGTTGCTCTCGGTCACACTGCCGATGATGTCGCTGAGACTGTCCTGATGCACATCCTGCGGGGCAGCGGGATAGACGGACTATCGGGAATACATCCGCGATCAGATTTTTTTATCAGACCGCTGATCGAATGCAGGAAGCATGACCTGATCGGCCATCTCGACAGCAGGAAACTCGAATACAGAATTGACAAAAGCAACCTCGAATCGGAGTACCTGAGAAACAAGATTCGCAACCAACTGATTCCTGACATTGAAAAAAATTACAACTCTAATTTCATTCCGGCCTTGTGCAAAACCGCTGCGATTTCTCGTGACCTCCAGAATTTTCTCGCAGGCAGCGTGGAGGCTATCGAGCCGGGGATCGTTTCGCGATCTCGTCTCGGTAAGTATCTGATTGAACTCGACTGTTTTCTCGAACAAAGTTCCGCGATTCGACATGAGTTGATCAGGCGGATATTCAAATCCCTGACAGGTCAGGAAAGAAACGGCAGGTCGCTCGATTTTGATCAGGTGAGAAATACCGACAGTCTTGCACGGTCTTCTGTCGGGAAAAGAGTCGATCTGGCTAACGGTATCATGGCAGAGAGGGGTGAGTCAGTCATAATCATTTTTAATACAAATGCCCGTTCTCCTCTGCCCCAGTCTGTGGAGTTACCGGGAAGGAACAATCTGAGAGAGTTTTCGCTTGATATATCGGGCGAACTTGTTGATTATGATAAAGAATTTGTCCGACCGGACGATAACTGGTCGGCAATGATTGATGCTGACGTCGTTTCCGCGCCTTTCGAGGTCAGGACGCCGGTCGAAGGCGACAGGATCAGATTGTTGAATTCGCCGGGGAGCCGCAAGCTGTCGAACATATTTATCGACAAAAAAATTCCCCGTGCGCTTCGACCGGAAATACCGCTGCTTGTGGCGAACGGAAAAATTGTCTGGGTCATCGGTGTCGGAATCTCGCATGATGTGAGACTGACTAAAGAAACATCGAGAGTGTTGAAACTACATGTACGAACACGCGTTGAAAAGGATGACGGTAACTGAAGGCTTTGAAGTCCTCATTGACCGTGAACGGCTGAAAAAACGAGTCTCCGAGCTGGCGGCAGAAATTTCAGCCGATTATCAAAATCGACGGCCATTGCTTGTTGTCGTGTTGAAAGGGAGTTTTATATTTGCAGCCGATCTTGTCAGAGAACTCGACATTGAACATGTCATAGATTTTATTGCGATTGGAAGCTATGGCAGTGCCCAAAGATCGAGCGGTGCGGTCAGATTATTGAAAGACCTGAACCATAATATCGAAGGCCAGGATGTTATCATCGTCGAGGACATTGTTGACAGCGGATTGACTTTGGGTTATATCTACGCAAGTTTTCAGGCGAGAAGGCCGAATACACTGGAAATTGTCGCTTTGCTGGATAAATCATGGAACGGCGATAGTGACCTGAACATTAAATATAAGGGATTTGAGATTCCTGACCGATTCGTGATAGGATATGGGCTTGATCTCGACGAACAATACCGAGGATTGCCTTTTATAGCCTACCCGAAAGAAAATGAGGAGAGTTTGTGATCGATAAGTATGAACAGCAGGACAATCGGGGAGGACAGAACCCAGGTTCTCAGAGACCACCGAGAGACAGGAAAGACGAATTCCAGTGGAAACGAAGCGCCAGACCGCTGTTCTTCTGGCTCGTCATCGGACTTGTGCTGATTTTCCTGATAATGTATTATTACTCTGGTCAAACAGATATCGCGCTGATCAATTACTCTCCGGAATTTCTCGGTCAGGTAGATGGAGGCAATGTCTCCGAAGTTGTAATTATCGAACGCAATATAAGGGGAAAATTCAAAGAGCCGTATTCACATACTCAGGGTGGCCAGACGAGGTCATTCACAGACTTCAAGCTGAGATTACCCGATGAGACCCCCAATCTGATGGATCGTCTGGAAGCAAACGGCGTCCGGATCAAAGCTGAAGAGCAACCGTTCAGTTGGCTTACAATTCTCGGATTCGCGCCATGGTTGCTTCTGATATTCTTTTGGATGTTTATGATGCGGCAGATGCAGGGCGGAGCCGGCGGTCCGAAAGGATTATTCTCATTCGGGAAATCGAAAGCGCGATTGCTCACAGATGATAAGATCAAGGTTACATTCGAGGATGTCGCTGGATGTGTCGAAGCCAAGGAAGAACTTCAGGAGATTATCGAGTTCCTGAAGGAGCCGGGGAAATTCCAGAAACTCGGCGGCAAGATTCCGAAAGGCGCTCTGCTGCTCGGTAATCCCGGCACTGGTAAGACACTGCTCGCTCGAGCCGTAGCCGGCGAGGCAGGAGTTCCGTTTTTCTCGATGAGCGGTTCTGATTTCGTTGAGATGTTTGTCGGCGTCGGCGCATCGCGAGTGAGAGACCTTTTTGATCAGGGTAAGAAGAATGCCCCATGTATTATTTTCATAGACGAGATCGATGCCGTCGGTCGCCACAGGGGCGCAGGTCTCGGCGGCGGGCATGATGAACGTGAACAGACTCTCAACCAGCTTCTTGTCGAGATGGATGGCTTCGAATCCAACGAGGGTGTGATTCTTCTTGCAGCCACGAATCGTCCCGATGTGCTCGATCCGGCGCTGTTGCGTCCCGGACGATTTGACAGGCAGATCGTTGTCGATCAGCCTGATGTCAAGGGTCGTGAAGGTATCCTCAAAGTTCATGTTGCGAAAATCAATGTTGATGACTCGGTTGATCTGGAAGTTCTCGCGCGCGGTACTCCCGGTATGTCGGGTGCCGAACTGGCGAATATGGTGAATGAGGCTGCACTGCTTGCTGCCCGAAAGGGTCATAACAAAGTTACCATGGAGGACATGGAAGAAGCCAAGGACAAGGTTATGATGGGCACTGAAAGACGGTCGCTGGTGATTTCCGAAGAAGAGAAAAAGACCACGGCATTCCACGAAGCCGGACATGCTCTTGTTGCGAGGCTTATGCCCAAGTCTGATCCGGTTCACAAGGTCACAATCATTCCACGCGGAATGGCGCTCGGATTGACATCATATCTGCCTGTCGATGAGAAACATACATATTCAAGAGAATTTCTTGAGGGCAAACTTGTCCATATCCTTGGCGGACGCGCTGCCGAAAGGCTCATCTTTGACCAGTTGACAACTGGTGCTGGCAATGACATTGAGCAGGCAACCGCACTTGCGCGAAAGATGGTCTGCGAGTGGGGAATGTCCGAAAAACTCGGTCCCATGACATTCGGTAAGAAAGAAGAAGAGATATTCCTCGGTCGGGAGATAGCGCGTCATAGAGATTTCTCGGAGAAGACTGCGCAGGTTATCGATTCCGAAGTCAAATCGATCATTGAAAAAGCTGAAGCTAAGGCGATGGAGTTGCTCAGGAATAGTATTGATATTCTCCGTAAAGTCGCTGAAACTCTTCTGGAACGCGAGACTCTCGACGGTGATGAACTTGATCAGATCATCAGAGGCGAAGAACTCGAGGAGATTCCGTCGCCGATCACTGAAAAGTAGAAGATTGGCAGACTCCCTGATCGGGAATCATCTCATCGTCATCCTTCTCAGGAGTAACAAAAGCCGGGAAACATCTCATCGTCATTCCCACGAAGGTGGGAATCCAGAACCCGATGCTGAATGCTAAATGTCACAAACTCAATAGGTTTAATTGGTCCCCTGACTTCGCAGGAGTGACGAATGTAACATTTGCTCGGCAAAATAGAGAAAACGATAGCCACCTAAATCACCATGTAACCTCTGTTTCGCAATGCCTGATAATATCACACCACAACCGATCAGAATCGGTTCCGTTACATTCGACTTTTCCCGTACGTATGTTATGGGTATCCTGAATGTCACTTCCGATTCATTCTCCGATGGTGGAAAATACTCTAATCCCGACAATGCAATCAATCGCGCTCTCGAAATGATTTCGCATGGCGCGGACATTATCGACATTGGCGGCGAATCGACAAGGCCGGGGGCGGA